>CAZEKS010000257.1:0-3981 GCA_964512795.1 uncultured Syntrophaceae bacterium | reverse complement strand
TTCCTTTCCGGGGTTTATAAGAAGGGGTTCCGAAGAGGAGAAAGGCATTTGTCTTCTTCGGAATATCCAGGATAAAAGGCTGATATTCCTTAGCGTCTTGAAAAAAGAAGGGAGTGGCTGTTTCAGGCCAGACAATAAGATCCGGTTTTTCCTCTGCTACCTTGAATGAAAGCTTTTCATAGATCTTTAAGGTATCTTTTTGAAAGGATTCATCCCATTTGACGGATTGATCAATATTCCCCTGGACCAATCCAATCTTCAATGGAGGGTTCTGGCTGATTTGCCGATCCACTACCCCGATCTTCACATATCCATAGACCAGAAAGCCAAAAAGGATGAGGATGGTGATGACGAATTCTCGAAATGGAAAGGTTTTTGTTGACCATTGATGAAACACATAAAAAAGAGTGGCGTTGACCAGAAGGATGACAAAGGAGAGACCATGGACTCCTGTGATGTCTGCCATCTGGATAAAGGGAAGATTGAGATATTGAGAATGGCCTAAGTTTGCCCATGGGAAGCCGGTCAGAAGAAAAGAGCGAAGGTATTCAAGGGCAACCCAAAGAAAAGGGGTGAAGAGTAGGGTTTGAAATGCTGAGCGTATTTGGATAAGTCGAGTGAGGCATGTAAAAGCGCCTATGAAAAGGCTCAAATAAACCACTAAAAGCAAGAGAATGAAGCCACTCGGTATCAAAGGAACATTGCCATACGTGTGGACCGCCACAATGATCCAATAAAGAATTCCAAGAAAAGAGACGACGCCGGTCAAGAACCCGAGTATAAAACTACGATACAATCCTTTTCCCTCGATGGAGTAAAAGAGGGGTATGAGAGCAATCCAGGTTAAAAATTCAAGATCAAAATTTGGGAAGGAGAAGATGAGGAGGATACCTGAAAGAAGACTAAAAAGAATATCCCTTTTTTTCATGGTTTTCATCTTAAGCAATCAGAAGGCAATTTTCAAGAAGGATTTGAATTCCTGAAGGGATTTGTTAGAATAAAATCCAATGAGGATTTTATTGGTAGAAGATGACAGAGGCATCGTTCGATTCGTCAGGAAAGGACTGTCAGAAAATTCATTCTCTGTGGATGTGGCATTCAACGGGGAAGAAGGACTGGAGTGGGCTCTCCATAAGGGTTATCACCTGATCGTCCTCGATATCATGCTTCCGAAAATGGACGGGAGAGAGGTATTAAAAAGACTCAGAGAAAAGGAGATTCAAATCCCGGTCATTTTCTTGACCGCCAAAGATTCGGAGAGTGATATTGTTAAGGGCTTGAATTTAGGGGCGGATGATTATTTGACCAAGCCCTTCTCTTTCAATGAATTGCTGGCCAGAATACAGGCCATCCTCAGAAGGGGCAAGGCAGTTCCCTTCCCTTCAAGATTACAAGTGGCCAACCTCATCTTAGAACCCGATGGGCATCGGGTATTCCGGGAAAAGAACAAGATCGAACTCACCCCGAAAGAGTATGCCCTTCTTGAATTCTTCATGAGACACCCCGGGCAGATCATCACGCGGACGATGATCTCTGAGAAGGTCTTTGACTACCATTTCGACACAGCAACAAATGTCATTGATGTTCATGTTTCCCACCTGAGGAATAAAATTGATAAGGATTTCGAACCAAAGCTTCTCCATACAGTGAAAGGGGTTGGATATGTCCTTGAAGATAAGGGGTAAGTTTCTTAGAAGGACCGACGTGAAGATGACCCTCTGGTATGTCTTCAGCTTCCTGATTTCTGTCTTGGTTGTCTTTGGGTTTCTTTATCTGCGTCTGGGACATCAACTGATCAAGGAGGTCGATCAGTTTCTTCTTGACGAGACAGAAGAGATGGAAAGGGTGTTATCCCGGGAATCGAAAGAGACATATTTCCTTATGAGATTTGAAGATGATGTAATGAGCAGGAAGTATTATCCCTTCTTTTTCCAGATCTTGGACCACAACGGAAAACCCCTCTTCATTTCAAGAGGCTTTCGGGAGATCAGGTATGAATCCAAAGATTGGGTGTTGGTCAATGCTAAGAAGGGTAAAAAGACCCGCGAGAAAATCTATTCCCCGATGAGGAGGACACCCTATCGCATCATCAGCACTCCCGTTTATAGGAATGGGAAACTCACTGAAATCATTCAACTGGGGACCCATCTGCGTTTTCCGAGGAAGAACTTAGTTCATTTCAGAAATAATATATTGGTAGCCATTTCTATCATATTGGTATTGGGGGCAATAGGAGGGTGGATCTTGGCTAGGAGGTCCCTTTCTCCTATTGGTTACATCGCTTCAAAGGCTCAGAGCATCACCTCTCAGAACCTCAGCGAGCGATTAACTCCAAGAGGAACAGGAGATGAAATGGATGATCTCATCGGAACCGTCAATGGGATGATTGCAAGATTGGAGAGCTCTTTTAAGCGAATGGCTGAATTCACTGCGGATGTCTCTCATGAGTTGAAAACCCCTATTTGTGCGATGAGAGGAGAGGCAGAAGTTCTCCTCTCGAAGGGAAGGCCGGCCGAGGAGTATCAGGAAGGGTTGGCCCATTTTATGGAACAATTTGACCATCTCAATCATATGATCAATGACTTAATCCTCCTTTCTAAGTTCGACGCCACACAGGTGGAGTTAAAGACAGCTCCCCTTCGCCTGGACCTTCTGATCAAAGACCTGTGTCATGTTTTCAAAATTCTTGCCGAACAGAAAAATATCGGTTTTGAAACAGGCACGACCGAAGAGGTCACCCTGATAGGGGATAAGGCGCGTCTTCAGCAACTTTTTACTAACCTGATTGACAACGCGATTAAATACACTCCCCAAGGCTCCATTCAAATTGATTTGGAAAAAGATGAAGAAATGGCAATGGTTAAAGTAAGAGATACTGGAATTGGAATTCCTCAAGAAGAGCAGAAAAAGATTTTTAAAAGATTTTATCGAGTAGATAAGTCCCGATCGAAGGAAACCGGCGGTGTAGGTCTTGGATTGAGTATTGCTGAATGGATTGCACACGCCCACCACGGAAAGATCGAGGTCAATAGTGAGCTGAATCAAGGTTCTACCTTTACCGTCTATTTACCCCTCCAAAAGATAACAAGCCTTCCTCATCAAAATTAAGAAATCTTCATCTTAATTTAACGCCTGTTTAATCTTTGTTCTGTAAGATTTCTCTTAGATTTGCAAGGAGAGATTGCGCCTTAAGTCTCAAGGAGGTGGCAAATCTGATTAAGGTTCAAAGGGGGAACTGGAAGAAGGAAAAAATCTTATTTCTTTTTATCGTACCCCTATTTCTTTATATCTCCCTACTGCCTGTGATGCCCTTAATGGAGCCAGATGAAGCCCGTTATAGCAATATCGCAAGTCTCATGAACCGTACAGGGGATTACATTACCCCCCATTTAAATCATGTAGTTTACCTTGAAAAACCTCCTCTGTGCTACTGGGCAACGGCACTGTTATTTAAAATATTCGGGGAAAATGAATTCTCATCAAGGTTATTTACAGCTCTTTGTGCCTGGGGATGTATCCTCCTTGTTTATCGTATGGGAGTCTTTTTCCATGACGAAAAGACCGGGCTCTACTCGGCCGGGGTACTGAGTACGTTTCTTTATCATTCTGTCCTTGGGAAAATAAATATATTGGATATGCCTCTTACATTCTTCGTAGGCCTTGCCACCTGGGCGGGATATCGATACCTTGCTGAAGACTGCCAGAAGAAAGGCTGGCTTTATCTTCTCTATGTAAGCAGTGCCCTTGCCTTTCTGACAAAAGGATTGATTGGGGTAGTCTTCCCCTTTGCCATCACGATTTTATGGCTTTTAATTTCCAAGAGATGGCGTGATATTTTAAAACTCTTTTCTCCGATCTGGATAATTATCTTTCTTTTTATCTCATGTCCATGGATCATTCTGGTTCAAAAGGCCAACAAAGACTTTTTGTGGTTTTTCTTCGTCAGGGAGCATTTTCTGAGATACGCCACGACACTTCATG
>CAZEKS010000256.1:0-3994 GCA_964512795.1 uncultured Syntrophaceae bacterium | reverse complement strand
GGGACATTGCTTAATATCGTATCGATCGTCACTAACGGATGAACCCCTATCCTTGCATTAATCATGTTCTTACCTAAATCGACTTTTCCAATAAGAGTAATCCTCATGGCATCGCTATCCACCAGAAAGTCGTCTGTGGAAACCACACCCTCTTTTACATAAAAATCTGCCGAGATCTGATGATAAGGAAGTCCTTTCGTCTTTAAATCCGGAAGCCTTCCTTTGAGCCATTGAGAGACATTGAGGATCGAGAAGATTTTGGAGAGGATATTGAATCGTTCGATCACTCCATTTTGGACTTCAAGTCTCAAACTCCCATTGAGGGATTCTTTCATTTTTTGGAAATCCTCTCCTTCGCCTCTTAATTCCACCTTGTCAACGTAAACTCTTCCGGTGATAATCACCCTTTCCTCCTCCCCTTTTTGGAAGAGGGTTCGGATAAATGCCTTGGCTTCCATATTGGAGAAACGGGGCTTGATCTCAATGCTTATTCCCTTTCCCGTCGGTTTTATCCATCCCTCACCCCAGAAGTCCCCTCCATCTGATTTGAATTGAAAGGGATGGATGAGCAATGTTCCGTCGACTGTCTTCATCTCCCCCTTCAGGTCTTGATAATGAAGGCTGCGGTATTTTCCTTTGTCGATCTGTACCTTGCCATCGATCGACCAACTTGAAAGCCAATCTCTTATCTTTTCAAAAGAAGTTGGAGAGGCTTCTTCTTTTTTCGGAAAGAGGGGATCGAGGTCCAGTTGTGGCGAAGAGATCTGAAAGAAGAGCCGCCTCCCCGATTCCGCCAGGGCTGAGCCCCTTTCCACCTTCTGGGAGGAAACAGCGAAGGAAGACGAACTTTGGAAGAGGGTGCCGGAAACCGTAATGGGAGAATCTCCCACCTTTCCCTTCAACTCATTGAATCGAATCTGCTCAGGGGTTATAAAAAAGGATCCCTGAATATGGGAGAGGGGAACGGGAATCTCTCGATGCCGAAGGTTCATCCCTTTCAATCGGATCTCACCTTCTTTTAAGGCACTGATCCATTTTTCTGTCTTTCCCAGCCATTTCAGACGAACCTCTGCCACTCCGTTGAGTTCTTGAATCCCTTCCACCTGCGATCGGATCTGATCCGGAAAGAGGGGGGACTGGATGAGCAAGAACAGTTGCTTTAGATCCATCGAACCCCATGTGGAAAGGCTCACATTTCCGTCTCTCATGAATCCGTTTAATGTCAGAACGCGTCTACCCGATTGGATCTTCATCTTTGAAAAACTTATCCCCGAGTCGGAAAACGAGATCCCTCCTTCTTTAAAAACGAACGGGATAGGATTTCCCTTCTGCAGGAGTGAGGCTTCCCTTGGAAAAAACTCCCCTTCATAAGAGAAACGGGACGTTCCCGCGAGAGTCTTCCCGTTAAATGAGATCTGGCTTGTTCCTGATAGGGCTTCGAAGCCCTCTGTTTTCGATCGCACTTCTTCAGGGAAGAGGGGAGTTTGAAAGAGGGTGAAAAGATTTTTGAGATCTATTCTTCCCTTGGCCATGATCTCGAGGGAATGATCCTTCTCTCCGTGTTTCCAAAAGCCATCCATCACCAGAGAGGAATGACCAAACTCCACCTGTGCCTTTGACCATTGGAGATCGTGGTGGGAAAGCTCTACTCGTCCCTCCCCAATTTGGATTGGGAATGGAATTTGTTCATGAGTGAATCGGGTTTTTGAAAGATGATAGATTTCATGGTGCTGAAAACGGAGGGGAGGCTTCAGGAGTCCTTTGGCAGAAAGGGAATATCGTGCTTCTCCTGAAAGAATGCGGACGGATGAAAGGGCACGGCTGATTTCTTCCGGAATTCCCTCGGTCTTCGCGAGAGCGGGAAGATCCGTCAAATCGAACCTGCCTTGGCACTCGATATGAAGCGTAGGAACATGCAGAAGCTCATAGAACGTGCCGCTAACATTTTCCAAGGTCGAATGAAAGATTTTTCCCTCGACCCCTTTTAGGTAAAGATGACCTTTTTGGAAGAGGAGCCGGCCATGGAGGTCTTCAAGCGGGGGGAAGTTCCAGGGGAGTTTCAATTGAGCTCCACTGAGTCTCGCCTCGATGGAAAGGACATGGGCATTTGCAAGCTGATCGCAGTGATCAATTTCAGGCATCTTTCCCGAAAGCTTGATGGAAACGGCTTGGAAAAAACCCTTTCCTTCTGACCTGAAAAGACGATCTGAGACGTCTGGAGTGATGATTCGGAAGGGGATAAATTTCTTTCCTTCTGCAATATCGAAGGGGCTGCTGGACGCCTCGGCTTCCATTCCCATCTCCTTTGACCCGATATCATAAATCCTCCCCTTCGCTTTAACCCATATCTCTGGCAATTCGATAAAAAACCGGGGGATCTTGAAATCTTTCGCATCATAGTCAGCTTCAAGATCGATGTTCACCCACTTCGGGTTTAGAATGGTTGAGAAAACCTGCGGATAGTCAAAAAGGAATTCTTTAAATTTGATTTTTGCAGAGGTCTTGAAAGTTCCCCGGAAGTCTCCTCGATAGGTGGCATCCAGGTCGAGTACTCCTGAAATCGTTTTCATCGGAAGCATGGTTCTGAGATAAGGCCAAAAATGAAATGTTTCGACCCCTTTGAACTTGAGCTCCGCTTCCACCCTTCCTTCTGCAAAACTTAGGTCTTCAGGAATATCTTGAATTGTCCCATGGATGGAAAACAGGCCTTCTCTTTTGGAATGCATGATCTTTCCATCGATTTGAAACGGAAAAGCTTTGCGGTAGGAGACCTTTGAGAGCCTAAGATTGAAAGACCGTATCTCCGTTTTCAATGGTGCATCGCCCAGGCTCTCATCTGAGAAGAAGATCTCTCCGTCTCGGAGCGCTAAAGAGCCTCCGAAAAGAGAGGGGAGCGCTTCCAGGATCTTCTTCTGTGTTTTCTTCAACCTTTCACCCGTCGAAGGATCATCAAGGAAGATATTGAGCCGACCTTTCTTATCCCTGACGAGATGAAGCGTGGGCCGATCGACGACAATTCGTTTCCATTTGATTTCCCTTTTGAGGAGAGGAAAAAGCTTTACCCTTAAGATCAGTCTTTTGGACCGAAGAAGATCAAAGGCCAGAGAGCGATCCTTTACCCGGAAGTCTTCAAAGGTAATTCCCACGCCGCCCCATAAATCGATTTTTGCCTTCCCAATGGAAACTTCCCTGTCCAGGGCGGTCGCCAAGGACTTTTGTAGGAAATCCCGGTAAATATCAGGATCGAGGAAATAATGGATCCATAAAAGAATGAAGGCTCCGACGACAATAATCGGAATCAATATCCAGAGGATGGAACACTTTCTACGATGACTCATCTATTTTTTGAACCTCAGATTCTAAACTTCGCTTAACAATTCGGAGTAATGAGTTCGCCTGCCTTTGCCGAAGCGGCTACGCGCAGGCAGGTAGTTTGGAGTATTTATTTCTTATCTCCGAACTCAGAACTACGAACTTTTGATGGCATGGGCTAAAGTGAGGACATCTACCCTTTCTGCTCCCCCTCTCAGCAACACCTTAGAGCATTCATTGACCGTCGCTCCGGTGGTGTAAACATCATCGACTAAAAGAACCGATTTCCCCAATAGTCCTTCCCTCCCGATAACATGGAAAGTCCCCCTCACCTCCTTTTCCCTTTCTACACCGCTGAGATTCACTTGGGGAATGGTGGATTTCTTCTTTTGAAGGATCGTTTGGGGGTAAGGAATGCCTGTCCGCTGGCTTAGCTCCTTCACCAGGAGGAGAGCTTGATTGAATCCTCTTTGCCTTAATCGCTGGGGATGGAGCGGGACGGGAATCAGAAGGTCGAGAGAGTCGGGTTCCCAATAACGATTCAACCCTTCTGCCATCCATTCCGCCAAAAAAGGCGTGAGGTGGGTCTTCCCCTCATATTTCCAACGATAGATTGCCTCCTGGAGAGACCCTTCGAAGGCTCCCAAAGCCCTTGCCATTGTAAAATATTTTCTGTGGGTCA
>CAZEKS010000255.1:0-4005 GCA_964512795.1 uncultured Syntrophaceae bacterium | reverse complement strand
CACCCATCCTTCCAGGACGAAGGTTGAAGAATTCAATTTTTTCACACCTTCTCAGTTGGCCGTGGCGGTGATTCGGCAGGGGTGCTGGGCGGATTTTCGGGAAGCTCCCACCTTCGATGTGGGAAGCCTCCAAAAGCTTGATAGCGGAAACCTCTGAACGCAATCTGCCTGGGATGAAAGTTTTTGAAAGGCTTTGCGCTTGACAACCCCCTCCCTATCCATTAATCTGATCCTCATGGAAGAATCGGTCTCCAAAATGATTCGAATTAAGATCAATGAAAAGGAGAATTCCGTTCCCTCAAACGCCACTCTTTTTCATCTTAAGAATCAATTCAAGCCCAACGCTGATGTGATCATCTACAATGGTTTTCCAGTCCACTCCGATCGTCCTCTTAAAGAGGGAGACGAGATCGCCCTCATCAAAAAGGAAGAAACCCCTTCTCCGGAAGAATTCGAATGCTTAATGATGGCAAGGCATACGCCTGGGATTCATCGGAAAATCAAAAAGTCTGTTGTGGGGATCGCTGGACTGGGAGGTCTTGGGTCGGCCATTGCCATCGCATTAGCTCGTGTCGGAGTGGGAAGACTTATCTTGGTCGATTTCGATGTGGTGGAACCCTCCAACTTGAATCGCCAGCAATACTTCGTCCATCAGATCGGAATGACCAAGGTGGAAGCCCTTCAAAAAAATATCGGCATCATCAATCCGTATGTCCAGGTTCAGACCTATCAAGAGAAAATAGATCGAAATAATGTGGAAAGAATCTTTGAAGGAGCGGAGGTGATCGTGGAGGCCTTCGATCGCGCTGAAGAAAAGGCCATGTTGATCAATACGGTCTCAGAGAAGATGCCGGATAAATATATTGTGGCCGCTTCAGGCGTGGCGGGTTATGGAGAAAATAATGAGATCAAAACGGTCCGGTTCTCTTCAAAGATTTTCATTGTGGGAGACCAAGAGACAGCCGCCCAACCTGGAGTGGGCTTGATGGCTCCGAGAGTGGGAATCGCTGCCCACCATCAAGCCAACACCGTGCTTAGGATCCTTTTGGGAGAAGAAAAATAAAGGAAAATGCGGAATTCGGAGTTCGGAGTGCGGAATTTGGCTTGCTGAAATCACCATTTTTAGATATTCCGCATTCTGCATTCCGAATTCGATCAGTCCAATTCTTTCAGCATAGCGGTTTCGTCGCAATCCGGGAATTTTACACACTTCAGGCAATCCGTCCAGATTTTATGAGGGAGCACCGCCTTATCCACCCTCTCAAAGCCCAATCTTTCAAAAAATTCGGGTTGATAGGTTAGCGCAAAAACTCTCTTCACGCCTAAAAGTCTCGACTCTTTCAAACAGGCCCTCACCAGCTTCGCGCCAATCCCTTTGTTTTGATCCGCCTCCTCTACAACTAAGGATCGAATTTCTGCCAGATCGTCCCAGCAAATGTGGAGGGCACAGATGCCTATGACCTTGCGATTCCGTACGAAGACAGAAAAATCCCGAAGATGGTCGTAGAGTTCGCTAAGAGACCGGGGAAGGACCCCTCCTCGAGGGGCATAGAGTTTGATCAACCGCTGAATCTCTTTGATGTCATTGAGTTTAGCCTTTCGAATCATGGCATTCTCCCCTTTAATCCCCCCTCTCCCCCCTTTAAAAAAGGGAAGGTGTGAAAAAATTGTCCCATTTGCAAAGGGCGGGCAGGGATGTCGGAAAAGTTTTACAGCGGTACCTCTTCATGTTAACTACTGACGATGAAAAACTTTGAAACATGTTGCGCACTTACAGACTTCTGTTACCTTTACTCTCTCAAATGATCGCACTTGTAAAACTTTGGAGATATCCTTGCCCGACCGACTCCCCGATTTTTTTCACAGCTTCAGGGGGGAGAGGGGGGATTTTTACGATCGCTTGGCATTTTCAATCATTTCCTTGGCATGCGCTTTGGTTTTTTCTGTCACCGTCACCCCTCCTAACATCCTGGCAATCTCATCCACGACCGCCTCTTGATCCAACCGATCCACCAAGGTAATTGTCCGTCCTGCTTTCACCTCTTTCTTCACACTGTGGTGTTGGTCGGCAAAACAGGCGATCTGCGGAAGGTGAGTCACACAGATGACCTGGTGATGCCGTGAGAGCTCTCTCAATTTCTTTCCGACCACCTCTGCCATCGCTCCTCCAATTCCAGCATCGACTTCATCAAAGATGAGGACCTGTCTTCCGCCTACTTTAGCCAGGATTCTTTTCATGGCCAACATAATTCGTGAGAGCTCACCTCCGGAAGCAATTTTCGCCAGGGGCTTTACCTCCTCCCCGACATTGGGAGAGATAAGAAACTCCACCCGATCCACACCTTTCAGAGAAAGGGGCAAAGGATCCATATGGATTTCAAAAATGGTTTTTTTCATGCCCAGGGAATTCAATTCCCTTTCTACGGACTTTTTTAATTCTAATGCGACTTTCTTTCTCTTCTCCGAAAGTTTCTTTCCCAAGTTGTTCACGTTTTGCCGGAGGGGCTCCAAACGGCCTTCTAATTGGGAAAGTCTCTCTTCATCGGAGGTGAAGGATTTCAATGACTCGTCAATCCTGCGCTTAAAGGAAAGGATCTCTTCGATGGTTGAACCATATTTTCTCTTCAGGCGGTCGATCTCCTCTAACCTGTTCTCAATCTCATCCAGCCTCATTGGGTTGATCTCCACCCTTCTTGAATAATCCCTCAGAGCAAGGGCGATCTCCTCCAATTGGATGAGGGTGGATTCAAGGGCCTTCAAAGGCTGGGAAAGGAAAGGATCAATGGCCGCCATCTCCCGCCCTTGATTGAGGATCCTCTGAATCTTTTCAATCGTCGAACCCTCCTCCGAGTAGAGCGTCTCTTCGGAGACATGGGCAAAATCCATCAATTTCTTTGCATGAGTGAGGAGGGTTCGATCTTCCTTCAAAGACTCTTCTTCTCCGATTTGAATTCCGGAGGCCTCAATCTCTTTCGACTGGAAGGCCATCAGTTCCCTTTCCTTCGCTCTTCTCTCCTTCTCTGTTCGAATCCTTTCCACCTCTTCAGATAGGGAGACATATTCTTGGTATTGTTTCTCGAATTCCTCGCGAAGTCCGAGCAGTCCCCCGAATTCATCCAAAATATCAATATGCGTCTCTACCCGCTGAAGAGATTGATGTTCATGTTGTCCATAGATGGTGAGGAGCCCTTCCCCGATCTCCGAAAGCACTCCAAGCGTGGCCAAATTCCCATTGATAAAAACCTTTCCTCTGCCGGATCGGGAGATCACACGCCGAATGATGAGGGAATCCTCTTCTCCGGCGCCCTGTAAATGCGGAGCCTTTTCTCTCATCCTTTCCTTGACCTCCCGGTTTTCAGAGATGTCGAAGAGAGCCTCCACGTTCGCTTCTTCTTCCGAACTCCGGATCCATTCCTCAGTCGCTTTATCCCCTAAAAGGAGGTGGACGGCATTGAGGATAATGGATTTCCCTGCTCCCGTCTCGCCGGTGAGGATATGAAAGCCTTTCGAGAAGGAGAGATTTAACTCATCGATAATGGCAAAATTTTTGATTCGAAGTTCGAGTAACATGATCGTGTCCGTGTCCGTCGACCGTGTCCGTAAATAAATTCATTCCAAGGTTTTGGACAATTTAGTAAGCATCTGGCTAACCCGCTCATATTTTGCAAGCAAACTGCAGTATTGGTCCCCAGAGACATACCTTAAATCTTTCACCAGTAATAGTTGGTATTTCATTTCGCCTGCGGACCCTCTAGTGTACTGTCTCTGACACTTCTTTACAATGCTCGTGGGACTGTCATTCCCGCCCCGTATCAAGTACGGGGTAAACTCCAGCGGGAATCCAGGTTGAAAAGACTGGATTCCGGATCAAGTCCGGAATGACAAAATTGTAAAGCCGTTACTGAGACACTACACTAGTGTAGTGAATCATAAGTCCCTTTCTTTTATTCGTCATTCCGGGCTTGACTAAGCCTGCCCCGTACTTGATACGGGGCGGGAATGACG
>CAZEKS010000254.1:0-4010 GCA_964512795.1 uncultured Syntrophaceae bacterium | reverse complement strand
AACATTTGGTTTTCTCTGTTTGGTACATTTAGATTTTGGACATTTGAATTTGTTTGGAATTTCGTGCTTCGGATTTCGAGTTTAAGTTTTTGATAGATTTTTATTCTAAAATTTGTATAACAAAATGGAGAGGAAATAAAGCCTTTAGTGTTTTGAGCATGCCTGTCGGCAAGGAGGTCGAAGTGAAGCAACAGAATCGCATCTTGTTGGAGGCGGCCTGTACCATCGCCAAAAATGCCCCTTCGTAAGACACAGGAGGACTGCGCATCTTTTACCCTGGGAAGATCTTCATGGAGATTGGAAAAAAAGAATAAATAAAAATTTCATTTCCCAAATCCCAAATTTCAAACAAGCTCCAATGACCCAATTCCAAATTACCCAAGACAGTGAGTTCGGTCATTGAGATTTAGGTCATTATTTGGAAATTGGTGCTTGCCCTGCACCATATTAGGTACAGGGCTTGAAATTTGGAGCTTGACTCGGTGAAGCCTCCTATTTCATTACACAAGAATAGAAGATCAAGATAGAGCCGGGTTTAGCTCAAAAGAGTGAGGTGAGCTACTAACCCCTTTTTTGAAACTGATTCATCGCCTTTTCCACTCCCTCCAAAAGCATGACCTTCAGAGACTCTGCTGCCTGGGAAAGAATTTGATTTAAATGGGACTGCTCGATTTTATCAAAAGCGTCCAAGACGTACTCGGCTGAATCCCTCCTCTGGGGAGGTCTTCCGATGCCAACCTTCAGTCTTAAAAAGTTATTTCCACCCATCCTCTCAATGATGGAACGAATTCCCTGATGTCCTCCATCCCCTCCTCTTCGTTTAAAACGAAGCCTGCCAAAGGGAAGGTCTAAATCATCATGAACGACGACGAGATCTTCCAACTTCAGGTGAAAGAAATCGGTCGCCTTTTTGACCGCTTCTCCACTTCGATTCATGAAGGTCATTGGCTTAGCCAGGACGACCTGCTGAGAATCGATCCATCCTGTTCCGTATAGGGATCTGAAACGTTTGGTGCGGACAGAAAGGTGGTTTATAACGGCAAGATGATCCACTACCTGAAATCCAATATTATGCCTGCTCATTCGATATTGGATTCCAGGATTCCCCAGCCCCACGATGATCTTCACATTCGGTTATTCTTTTTCCTCCTCCTCCTCCTTTTCCTTTACCTCAGCCCCTTCAACAGCCTCTGGAACCACTGCTTCCACAACCTTCTCCTCCACCACAGGAGGCACAACCGTGGCGATGGTAAAGTTAGTCTCTGAAATAATTTTTGCCTTCTCCACTCGAATATCTTGGACATGAATTGAATCACCAATCTTTAAAAGACTAACGTCGACATCTATGCTCTTAGGAATATCTCCAGGAAGGCACTGGACTTGGATCACCCTCCGGACCTGCTCAAGGATGCCTCCCACCTTGGTCCCCTCAGGTTTCCCGATCAGATGAACGGGAACTTCCACGGTGATCATCTCATCCATGGTCACCTCATAAAAATCGGTGTGCAGGGTTACCCTTTTGAGAGGATCAATTTGAATGTCTTTCAACATTACCACCTTGCGGTCTGACTGAGCGCCCTTTCGAATGTCGAGGTCAATCAAGACATTCTCCCCTGCTTCTGTTTGAAGGGCCTTCACTAATTCCTTAGAATCAATCACCAAAGGGATGGTCTGGGATCTTGGTCCATAAAAAATAGCAGGGATCAAGCCTTTCAACCGGAGTTTCTTTGCCTTTTCCTTTCCGATCCCTTCTCGAATCTCTGCTGTCAATACGGGCCTTTCCATGGGGCACTCCTTTTATCGTGAATCGGAAATACGATTCACCAACACAAGATTTTTTATACCTCAAACAAACAGACAACTCACTGATTCATCCTCGTAGGTTCTTCGAATGGCGTCAGCCAAGAGACTGGCTATCGAGATGACTTTAATTTTTGGGCACGCCTTGGCGTCTTCCCGGAGAGGAATGGTATCTGTGACGATCATTTCTACGATGGGTGATTCCGCGATAATCTTCACAGCCTTTCCTGAAAGAACAGGGTGAGTGCAACAAGCATAGACGGCTCTCGATCCCTTCTCAAGTAAGGCATGAGGCGCCCGGGCCGACGTCCGGCCGGTATCGACCATATCGTCAACCAAAAAGGCTGTCATCCCACTCACATCTCCGATGATGTTCATCACTTGTGAGACATTTGGAGAATCTCTTCTCTTATCAATGATCGCCAGGGAAGCGTCTAATCTTTTTGCGTAGGCTCGCGCCCTTTCCACCCCTCCTGCATCCGGTGAGACGATGACGATATCGTTCCTCAGTTGCTTCATGGGCTCTAACAACGCCGGGGCGGCAAATAAGTGGTCCACCGGAATATTGAAAAAACCCTGAATCTGACCAGCGTGAAGGTCAACGGTAAGAATTCGAGAAGCCCCTGCGGTCGTAATCAAGTCTGCAACCAGCTTGGCAGAAATGGGGGCTCGAGGAAGCACTTTACGATCCTGCCTTGCATAACCATAGTAAGGCATCACCGCGGTAATCCTTTCCGCGGAAGCTCTTTTCAGGGCATCGATTAAAATAAGGAGTTCCATCAGATTGTCATTGACAGGAAAAGAAATGGACTGGATCACGAAAACATCCATTCCTCGCACGCTTTCATCAATCTCAACATGAATCTCTCCATCACTAAAGGTGCTCACCACAGATTTTCCCAGAGGGGTTCCCAACTGGTCACAAATCTTTTGCACTAATGCGGTATTTGAATTTCCAGTGAATATTCTTAACCAGCTTAAATCCTGCCCTGGGTTGACCACTACCTTTTTCTTACTCATAAAAGCCTCATCCCCTTATCAAAGGCTCGCTAAGCGCAGAGCGCAAAGGGTTTAGAGGAATAAAAACATGCTTTTTCCGCTATGCTCTATGCGCCATGCTCTATGCTTTAGAGTTTGGCTGGGGTGGGAGGATTCGAACCTCCGAGTCCAGGTTCCAAAGACCTGTGTCTTACCGCTTGACGACACCCCAATCTTTGATTAACGAAATCCCAAACAAAAATGTTAATTCCTAAACTCGAAACCATAAACTCTAAACAAACTCAAATGTCCCTGCCTACCGGCAGGCAGGCAAAACACAAAACTCAAAACCGTATAATCTTTTTACTTTTAGAATTTGTATTTATTTAGAATTTAGAGTTTAGTGTTTAGAGTTTAAGCCATTTCGTACTTCGAGTTTAAATTCCCTTTTGTATCTCCTTATTATATTCTGCTAAAACGATGGATTCGATCATTTGCCGGGTTTGGTTATTAAGGGGGTGGGCAGTATCTCTGTAAGTTCCATCCTTCCTTTTCTTGCTCGGCATTGCCACAAACAATCCATTATTTCCATCAATGACTTTCAAATCTCTCACAACAAAACAATGGTCAAAGGTGATCGCTACATACGCCTTGAGCCTTTCCTCCTTAACGGGGAAAACCCTCACCTCTGTCACTTCCATAATGCCCCCTTGCCCCGCACCGAATCGGGTGCAGGGCCTTGCCCTGTATCGTGCCTGGTGTATGGCCTGATTTCTTCACCCTGCCTGTCCTGCCCGCCGCGGCCAGTCGTCATGCGGTGATGCTATGCGCTCTAAAAACCACCCACCCTTGCCTTCTGACCATTTTTCTTATCTTTTCATAAGCCCCTGCTGCACTCTTCGTCTCCGGGAAGAGCCCAAAAACCGAGGGACCGCTCCCTGTCATCATAGCGCCCAAAGCTCCAGCAGAAAGAAGGATTTTTTTCATGATGCCAATCTGAGGATATTTCTTCGAAACCACTGCTTCTAAATGATTCAATAGAATGCGAGAAATTCCATCAGGAGTCTTCAGAAACTTATGAAGATTAAAATGAATTTGCTGATTTGTCAACACGAAATTTTGGTAAGCCCAACGCGTTGAAACCTCAAAATTAGGGTAGATGAGAACATACCATAGATCAGGAAGTTTTACCTTTTTCAGCCGTTCGCCAATCCCTGAACCAATGGCAGCGC
>CAZEKS010000253.1:0-4053 GCA_964512795.1 uncultured Syntrophaceae bacterium | reverse complement strand
GATCGATTTCTTTTCGAATTCTATTCTCCCCTGCATTATAGGCGGCCATCGAAAGTGTCCAACTTTTAAATTCTTCGTAGAGGCATCCCAGATAAGAAAGAGCGCCTTCCGTGGCCTTGAAAAAATCAAACCGCTCATCAATGCTTCGGTTTTTTCTCATCCCATATTTCTCGCCGGTGGAGGGGATGAATTGCCAGATTCCAGCTGCTCCGGATGAGGACACGGCTTCAGGTCGAAGGCTGCTTTCCGTGATGGCTAGATACTTTAAATCATCGGGAAGCCCCATCTCTTTCAACCTCTTCTCAATAAAAGGAAAATATCGCCGTGATCGTTTCAACCATAAAAGGACCTGGACTTCGTTGGATAATGCCACGAGAAATTCCCGATCCAAATTTTCCAAGACGTTCATATCCACCAACGGAAAATTCTCTCCGCAGAGAGAAACCTCTTTGGGAAGTTTATAGGTGGTGAGAGAAGGACGGGCTTGAATATTGTTCATGCGGTATCCCAAATCGGCCACCTCCGAGCTAAGGCTGGAAACAGATTGCTCCAATGTTTTCAATCTTCCCGACAAGGTGTCATCTTTCTCTGAGGATTTACCCCGAACAGCTATCTTTTCGGGCTCCGTCTGTACGGATTGACCCGTGGCACAACCGAGAAGAAAACCAACCAATAAAATGGAAATGATGATCTTTACCTTTTCCATTTCTTTTCCCTCAAAAGAAAAAAATCTCTCTCCATTTTCATTACCATAATTTTCCCCCCAGTTGCAAGCACCGGTTTCTCTCGCCCGCTCCCAGTTTTTGTGACTCGCCAAGGATTGGGGTGATTTTAAAAATAAAAGAGGATCTTAAAAGGTTCTGGATCGAGCGGGTGCTTCCAGGAAGCCCGGCGGAAAAGGCTGGCCTTCTCACTGGGGATCAGTTGATTGCCGTGGAAGGAATAGAAATCAAGGAAGTAAAAGAAATTCACCATGCCCTTTCGGAAAAAGGCTGGGGAAACGACATCACCTTTACGATCATCCGGGAACGAATGAAGAAAGAGGTCACCGTGGTCCTTCCTCCTTTAAAAGAATAATCTTCATCTTCGACTCATCCACCCTGATTTGACCCCAATCTTTTCTCTCACTTCATCCATCACCTCTTCAGCAATGGCCTTGCATCGTGCGGCACCGGACTTTAATACATCGACCATGTATTGGGGGTTCTGATTGATTTCTTGGACACGGGTCTGGATCGGGCCGATCTCCTCTATCATATTCTTAAAAAGGATCTCTTTGCATTCGATACATCCGAACCCTGCGGTCCGACAATTATGATCCACAAAAGTGATCTGGTCTAGTTTTGAAAAAGCCTGATGCATGGTGAAGATATTGCAGTGCTCTGGATGTCCCGGATCGCTTCGACGCTGTCTATGTTCACAAGTTGCTGCTGTTCTTAACTTTTCCCAGATCGTTTCTGCCGGATCAAGGAGGCCAATTGCATTGTTCAGCGATTTGGACATCTTGGCATTTCCATCCGTTCCCAGAATTCGTTGGGCATTGGAAAGAATAACTTTCGGTTCCGGGAAGGTATCTCCGAAACGGGCATTGAACTTTCTGGCAATCTCTCTTGAAAATTCTACGTGCTGTATTTGATCCTCTCCAACCGGGACATAGCCCGCCTTATAGATGAGAATGTCGGCTGCCTGGAGCACAGGATAGTCCAGCAGTCCCACATTGACATTTTGCCGGTGCTGTCTTCCTTTTTCTTTAAATTGGGTCATCCTTTCCAATTCACCCACAGGGGTGACAGAGTTGAAGATCCATGCCAGTTCCGTATGCTCAGGCACATGGGATTGGACGAAAAGCTTGCATCGATCAGGGGTTAAACCGCAAGCCACGAGGATGGTCGCTGTTTCCAAGATTCTCTTCTGCATGAAGGCCGTCTCGTATTCGATGGTAATGGCATGATAATCCACGACGCAATAAATACAGTCATAGCGATTGACTAATTGAACCCAATTACGGATAGCCCCCACATAATTCCCAATATGAATTTCACCTGAGGGCTGAATCCCGCTGAAGATTCGATCCATGAATCATTTCCTCCACGACTCCCCTCACCCCTACCCTCTCCCATCAAAGGGAAAGGGAGACAAAGGGAAAAATAAAAAGGCCATGGGTTAATATTGCCCATGGCCTCTCGCCCATTTAATTTTGTCAAATTATAAATGTTGAGGTCCGGGGCAATATTCGCTTCTTATACGTTTACGCCATATCCAGACTAATTTCATTCCCTTTATACCCAAATAATGATGGAATAACTTATCTTAATTTCCACAAAAAATCAATATTTTCATTTTATCATTTTATGTCGGCAAGAGAATCGTAGAGCATTCGGGCGGTCTTTTCAACGATTTCGGCGCACTTTTCTCTGCCCCCCGTGCCTAACCATTGTTTACTTTCCTCCGGATTATCCAAATGATAACCTATTAAAGAATAACAATTTACATTTCCAAACTCTTTCTCAAATTGATTCCAGAACTGCTGGCATTTCTCATAAACCCTCGACACTGTCTCCCGATCCTTAGGATCAGCTCTCCCCATCTTTATCCCAATGGCCATGATCGATCCAGTGAAGGCTCCACAGAGCGACCCCTTTCGCCCAATCCCTCCACCAAATCCGGTTGCCAATTTGGGAATAATGGAATCCTGAATACCAAGATAGTCCTTGAAACTCAAGGAGATTGATTCTGCTCAGTTAAACCCCTGGTTAAAATAACCTTTCGCCTTTTCCGGCATAAATTTCGCATCGTCTTTCTTCTTCATAACCTCTCCTCTTATTATTAGAGCCTCCCAGGACTACGAAAATAGGTACCTACTGGAAATGAATTATCCTAAATTTAGCACTTTAGAAATTAAAAAGCCATACTCTTTCATTGAAGGAAGATAAGGAATAAGTTACTAAAAGAATTCTATGGAGTCTATTTCACAAAAAGGGAAGATTCAGACACAACTTCTTCAATGGTTTAAGAAAAAAGGAAGGGATCTCCCCTGGAGGAAGACCAGAGACCCTTATGCGATCTGGGTTTCGGAGATCATGCTCCAGCAAACCCAGGTCGCCACGGTGATCCCCTACTATAAAAACTTCTTAAAGTCTTTTCCCACAGTCCACCATTTGTCAAAAGCAGATCTTTCGAAAGTCTTAAAAATCTGGGAGGGTTTGGGTTATTATTCAAGGGCCAGAAACCTTCATCGTGCAGCAGGAATTGTCATGAACCATTTCAATGGAAAAATCCCTAATCAGCTGAAAGATCTTCTCAATCTTCCTGGAATTGGTCGCTCCACGGCAGGTGCTATCCTCTCCTTTGCCTATAACGAAGAAGCACCTATCCTCGATGGAAATGCAAAGAGAGTCATTTCAAGACTCTTTGCTGTTTCAGATAATCCGGCGAAAGGCAAGGTCGAAAATCTTCTTTGGCGAATATCAGAATCATTGATCCCAAAAGGCTATTCAAGCTCTTTCAATCAGGCAATCATGGATCTGGGATCCATGCTCTGCACAACCAAAGAGCCCCAATGTCTTCGTTGTCCTCTTCGAAATCTTTGTCAGGGATATCTTTCAGGAAAACCCGAGAGCTATCCACCTCGGACTATAAAAAAGACGATTCCTCATATTACAGCTATATCAGCAGTGATTGAAAAGGATAAAAAGGTTCTCCTCAATCAGAGGCCGCCTGTAGGCCTTTTAGGAGGATTATGGGAGTTTCCAAATTGGAAAATCGAGGGAGAAAAAAGGTTTGGGCTGAGAAACTACATCAAAAAAGAAATGGGAATAAATGTCAAAGTGAAAGAGTCCCTAGGTACTTTTCAGCAGACTTACTCCCACTTCAAACTTACACTACAAGTCTTTAGCTGCCAACCTCTCAATGGAAAAGAAAAAGGGAAATGGGTCCCCATCCGAAAACTTCCTCTCCTTCCTATGTCGCGGATCCACCGCCGCATCGCCCAAATGATAGACAAGGAGATAAAGAGATGAGGAGAATCTTTTAATCTTATCACCGTGTCACCCT
>CAZEKS010000252.1:0-4093 GCA_964512795.1 uncultured Syntrophaceae bacterium | reverse complement strand
GGTTTGCTTTAGAAGTACCACTGCAGGCTGAAATTGATTATGAGAGGAGGAGAGTAAGGAGCCCTGGTTGGAAAGTTTTTGGGATTCTTTACGAAGGGGTTTTATATCAAAGGATCGTTTCGGATTTGATTTTCGAAGATGAGATAGCCTCAGACCGCTGCTCGATCCTTTTCACAAATCAACTCTTCGGGACATGGGACCGTGATAATCGGCGATATCATGCAAGAGTCAGCCTCTATGGTTTTCCCAGTGTCATCTCTGTGGTAGGGCTTGTGGAAGCACCAGCAAAACCTAAAGAATTCTACCTAAGGAAACAGATGGGTACGCCAGTAGAGTTGTTAAAGGAAGAATATCAAGGGAGATTTCTTGACCATGGCGATTCGAGAATGACAGAAGTCCTGAAAGGGTACGCAATGCATGCTCTTTTATTTCATCTCACCGGGGACCCTTTCTGTGAAGATCGGGATTGCCGCCTATTCAATAGCCACTGGCAGGAGGAGGTTCTCCATTCACAGATGGATGGTCAATATGAATATTGTCCAAGGCATGAAGATTTTTTAAAAGAGTTAAAGGGCCGATCACCTTCATCGTCTTTCTCCTACTCGACAGGGGGAGTTGGAGTGGGTAGGTGATCTTACCAAAGAGTTAGGGTAGGAGCAAAAATGGTTCCTTCTTTTGTTTCTACAAAAGTGCATAAGCCTTCCGGATATCAACCAATACATCCGAGGATAATATGTCAACCCCCCGCCAAGAGGCAAACAACTGGATAACCAGAATCATAAACTCCCTTTGAGGAATAGCAAATGGCAAAGTATCCAAAATTCTTGATTGAGCATTTCCAAAACCCCAAAAATGTGGGTGAGATTTCAGATTCCGATGGAGTGGGTACCGTGGGCAACGCCTCCTGCGGCGACATCATGCAGATGTTTATCAAAGTTGATGGGAATAGGATCTCAGAAGCGACGTTCAAGACTTTTGGCTGCGGGGCAGCTATTGCAACGAGTTCCATTCTCACAGAGAGGATTAAAGGGTCTACGATTGATGAGGCCCTGAAGATATCGGAAAGAATCTCAAAAGAAATCCTTTCTCAGTTACCAAGAGAAAAAATTCCTTGCTTCACCCTGGCCACTAATGCTTTGAAGCTGGCGATAGAAGAATATAGGTGTAAACAGGTTGAACCGCACCAGATGGAAGAGGTCGATTTCTTAAAGAAGGGAGCAAAAAAAGGCCGATAAAACGTCGTGGGCTATTCCGGAAAAGAAAAACTTTCCCCTCTTGAAAGCTGGGGTTTGATGAGCGGCTCTCATGATTCGAATCCCTGAATCTATTTATCGGAGAATGGTTGAGCATGCCAGGAAGGAAAAACCTTTGGAGTGTTGTGGATTCCTGGGGGGAAAAGACCAAACTGTTCAGGAGATCTTTGAAACTCAGAATGTGGCACGAAGTCCTATCTCATTTTCCATGGATGCCAAAGAGCAGTTAATGGTTTTCGAGGAAATGGAAAACCAGGCTATGGAAATAATTGCAATCTACCACTCCCATCCCCATACGATTCCTTTCCCTTCTGAGGCAGATGTAAAAATGGCCTTTTCTTTCGATGTACCTTCGGTCATCATCTCTTTAAAAGAAAGGAATGATTCAGTTGTAAAGGCTTTCCGGATCAGAAAAGAAGCCATTTACCTGGAGGAGATTGAGGTATTTAAATGACTATAATGAGAAAGCGAGAAATTTGCAGCACTTTTGTTTTAATCTTAAAATAATTTTTAATAAATACCTCTCTTTGAGATATCAATGGAAGGACAATTCTACATCCAATGGCATATCACAAACCTCTGTAATCTTCGTTGTAAGCACTGCTATCAAGATGATTTTTCGAAGAAGAGTGATCTGGATTGGCAGGGACTTAAGAGAGTATCTGATCATCTCCTCACAACATTCAGGGAATGGAATAAGATAGCCTGTATCCATCTCACAGGTGGGGAGCCCCTACTAAAACCCGAGCTATTTCCCCTGCTCAATCATTTGGACCAACAATCAATGGTCGAAGAGTTAGGAATTATCACCAATGGTCTGACCATTGATCGAGAGATGATGAGAAGATTATCTGATTTTCCTAAATTAAAGAAGATAAAGATTTCTCTGGATGGAGCCGATGCAGAGACAAATGATTCCATTCGTCAAAAGGGAGCTTTCGACCAGGTAATCCACAATCTTCCTCTGATCAAAGAGGCGGAAAGATTTGAGATTCTCTTCATGCTAACTACTATGAAAAGAAATTTTAGGAGCCTTGCATCCCTTTTCAAACTCTGTCAGGACAAAGGTATCGATGGATTGATCATCGAACGGTTCATTCCTTTAGGCAGAGGAAGAGAAAGCTTGGATGAAGTGCTAAGTAAGGAAGAATGGAAGGAAATGATAGGAATGCTTTCAGATTTTTTCCCAACCGAGGAAGAAGAGAATTCCTTTTTTCCTTATCAAGCCTTTCAGATCAGTTTTGGTGGAGAGGAGCCTGAGCTCTTGGGGGCTCCCTGTGTCATAGGAGTGGATGGTCTCTGCATCATGCCAGAGGGAAATGTTTTTCCTTGTCGAAGATTTCCCATTTCAATAGGAAACCTTTTGGAAACATCCCTAAAGCAGATATGGGACGAATCAGAGATATTGGAGAAGCTGAGGAGAAAAGAGAACCTAAAAGGCAAATGCGGAAGCTGTGGAATCGATGACTGCCGTGGTTGTCGCAGCTTAGCCCTCGCTTTGACCGGCGACTATCTTGCTGAAGACCCACATTGTTGGTACGATTATTCATTTCGACACGGAGAATGTGATTGAACATTACTGAACGTCAGAAATCACAGGCGGGCTGTTGCCCGTCACGTGGATTGAATTGTTGTGGAAATAATATCACATGAATAGACCCCACATATATGAAGCAACAATCATTATTCCGATAGCGAGAATGGGCACTAAAAGGGCCGTAATAAATGATACGAGAATTTTTGGGAAAAATGTTAACTTCTTGCAAAGGGCAATCGTGAACTTAGAATATTTTTCGGGATTTGCCATCACTTTTCGAGCGGTTTTATCGTAGCCCCAGAAATGGTATGCTCCCCATGCTATGCCATACAAAATAATAGGCGCTATTAATTCCATATTGTTCATTTTTTCAATCCACAACTATTAGTAGACGAAGTACCTACTTGTATTAGATTTTGACTTTTACCCCGTAAGAAATAATGCACCGCTTTTCTGCAGTCCCGCTATAGCGGGATTACATTTTAAATAATTCCGGCGGGGTTTAATGCCCCGCTGGAATTTCTAACGGGGTTCACTATATCATAATCTGGATATACTTCCAACCATAACTCTTTGTTTAAAAACATTGTTTAAGCCCTTGATTTATGCTAACATCTCATACTGAACTTCAAAGAAAGGTGGAGTAGTATGGACATTAAAAACATATTAGAAAAGATTGAAAAAACCGAGACCCCCAAGGTAAACAAAGTAGCTGTGGCCTACTCCGGAGGTTTGGATTCTTCTCTCGCCATCGAATTGCTCAGAAGAAAATATAGGGCGAAGATGATCCTTCCCGTCACGATTGATGTCGGGCAGGGAGAAGAAGAGGTTTTTGAGAGTAAGAGAAAAGCCAAGCTTCTCAAAATCAAACCTCTCTTTTTCGATCTCCGAAAGGAATTTACCGAAGTCTGGATTGCGCGGGCCATTCAGGCCAACTCGGATTATCTGGGTTATCCTGTCTCCACCTCTATGACCAGACAAATTGTAGCGCGTAAGGTGGCAGAGGTCGCCCGGGCAAAGGGATGTGATGCCATCCTCGAGGGATCCAGTGGAAAAGGAAACGATCAATATCGCATGCACAATGTCTTCAAGATGTTCGCCCCCCAGCTCAAGATTCTCGTCCCCGTGCGGGATTTCGATTTAACCCGGTTAGAAGAAGAGGCATTGTGCCGGGCATGGGATGTTCCAGTAACCGAGATGATCACCGGCGGGGATGATAAGACGATGTGGTGCCGATCCATCGCCAGTGGTGCGATCGACCTGAACCAGCCCCTTCCGGATAATATCTGGATGTGGTATCGGC
>CAZEKS010000251.1:0-4098 GCA_964512795.1 uncultured Syntrophaceae bacterium | reverse complement strand
AGTATCTGCCTTTTAAGCAGAGAGTCGTGGGTTCGAGTCCCGCACGGCCCACCATTCTAAAAGTTGAAATAAAGATCCGTTCATGAGATGAAAATGGTCCCCATTGAGCTGAAACCTAATCTATCAAGTTGTATTGAAACGCTATCTAAAAAAGAATATGAACGGACTCTCAATCTCCTTCTCAAAAAGGGACCTATAGATGAAGGACTTGGGGAGAGGCTTGAAGTGTTAAGGCTGTTTCTGGAGTCAGCAGATTTTGGCCACCTTCGAAGCCAATATGAAGGATATCTCACAGAAGGGAAGAAGGTCACATTCCTCATCTATCCCGAAGAAGGGAAAGTGAGCTATCAGCTGATAGTGGAAGGATAGGGTGTTACGACAAATGGTCTAACAAAATGCTTTTCAATTTTTTCAGTTTTAAGGAGGGTTAGCATGCCGATTTATGAATACCGATGCAATCATTGCGGAGCGGTTTCAGAATTTTTAGTGGGGATGGGGTCAAAAAATCAATCTCTGTCTTGCAAACAGTGTGGGAGTCCCAAATTAGAAAGGATGATTTCTGTTTCCCACTCCCCGAAAAGTGAAAAACAGTTACCTGGGCACACCTGTTGCGGAAGAGAGGAACGATGTTCGACTCCCCCCTGCTCCACAGGAAGTGGATGCAGACGGGATTAAATTCTTGTAAAGAGTTTAATCTATCCTTCTCTTCCCTGAGTGAGATAGGGTAATGATAGCAAAAAGGAGGGAAAGGCAAGATGAAGGTCAACATCGAGATAGCAGGATTACCCCTTTATAAGACCTTTAGGAAAAACAAGAAGATTGAATTCGAATTCCCTGGTAAGACCTTAAAGGAATTGATCGACTCCCTGGTAAGAAAATTTGGATTCGAGGTGAAAAAGTTCCTTTTGGATAAAAATGGAGATATCGATATAGACATTCGGGTACTCCTTAATGGAGCAACCTATCTCTCTGAAAACCGTATGCAGACATCCTTAAATGATGGAGATACACTCATTTTTAAGGCACCCTCCTGAGGATAATAATGCAGCCAGGTTGGCTGTTAAAAAGGTTAAGAAGATATGCAACTTAAGCCTATTGGAATCATCCACTCTCCCTATAAGGAAAAGAATAAGTGCCCGCCTCAAGGGCGTGAGGAAATCTGCTGGATTGAAATATTTGACCAATATGCGGAAGGATTAAAGGACGTCGATGGGTTTTCTCATTTAATCCTACTTTATTGGTTACACTCGGCGAAGGACTATTCCCTTCTGGTAAAAACACCCTGGGAGTCTGAACTCCACGGAGTATTTGCCACTCGATCACCCGATAGGCCCAATGCTTTGGGCTTTTCTGTCGTCGAATTGATCGAAAGAAATGGAAACAAGCTCAAAGTAAAAGGGCTGGACGCATTGGAAGGGACACCTCTCATTGACATAAAACCCTACCTACCTGAAATTGATGCAAAGCTGAATGCCAGGATCGGATGGGTTAAAGGCACCGATTTTTCAAAAGTCTACGGGAGACTTCTAAAGGAGTCAAAACATGTCCAGTGATTTTGAAAAAACGGCAAACGAACTTCAGGCATCCGTCATGGAAGATGCCAGAAAGATCTATTCTGAGAAAGTAATCGAACGATGGTTAAATCCGAGGAGCTTAGGCAAAATCAGAAATGCGGATGGTTTTGCAAAGATTAAAGGCCCCTGTGGAGACACGATGCAGATCTCTTTCAAGGTAAAAGACCACCGAATTTCAAAAATAAGATTCACGACGGACGGATGCGCCTCCAGTATAGCCGCTGGCAGTATGGCAACGGAATTGGCTCAAGGGGGTAAGCTTGAGGAGGCGGCAGAGATAAGCCAAAAAATGATCCTGGAGGGTTTGGATGGCTTGCCTGAGGAGAGTGTCCACTGTGCTCTTCTGGCATCCAATACCTTAAAAGAGGCGATCAAAAATTACTTTGATTCTAAAAAAAATAATCCTGCTAAGCAACGGCATAAGGAATAATGGAGAATTATAGGGTACGATACAAGAATTCCAAATTTTCTAACGAGAAAGTTGAACTGGATGGAAAGTCCTTTTTTCATTGTGAATTCGAAAACTGCATCGCCATCCTTGAAAGGGGAGAGACAGAGGTCACTGGATGCTCCTTCAAAAACTGCAAACTGATGCTCAAAGGGAACGCATATACTGTGGGGAAAATTATCAAACTTTTCACAGGGAAGAATCCTTTGAAAGTCTTGGACATGGAAGAGCCATTGTTTGAAAGGGAGGAACGTCCATTTCAAAAGTCTATTAACAGCAGGGGGCAAGAAATCGCATTCGGAGATAAAAATAGGAGGTAGAAAAACATGTTATCAAATATACCCATCAATCTTGAGCTTGTTGGAAAGGAAGACACGGACAAAGAAATACTAAGGGCCGGGGTCATCGCGGAACTGGACGCTATCAATCTTTATGAACAAATGGCCGCCATGGCCAAAGATAAGAATCTCAAAAAAATTCTACTTGATATAGCCAAAGAAGAGAAGACCCATGTTGGAGAATTCCTGACGCTACTCCTGAGAAAAGACGGAGAGCAGGAAACGGAGTTGGGAGAGGGCAAGAAAGAGGTTGAAGAGTTGGTGGGGAAGTAGGAACGAGTGGCGCGGGATAGGAAGGTGATTAGGAGGAGAGGTTAAAATGCCTATCTATGAATATGAATGCCGAAGATGTAAGGAAAGGTTCGAAGTATTACAAAAGATAAATGAAGATACCAGGCATCTTCGGTGTCCCAAATGCCAAGCTGATATGCCTCAGAGGGTTTTATCTCTTTTCAGCTCTGGCTCTGTTAAGTCAGACGGGGGTTGTTCAACCGGGTCCACCTGAACAACCAGTTAGGAGAGGTCGGGTGCCTCTTACAGGAATTTAAGCATGGTTCAAAAAGATTATTATCAAATACTGGGCTTAAATCATAATGTTTCCGAAGAAGAAATAAAAAGGGCATACAGAAAATTGGCATTACAATACCATCCCGATCATCACCCGGATGATTCGGGAAGCGAAGAAAAATTTAAGGAGATCAGTGAAGCTTACGCGGTTCTGAGCGACTCTGAAAAAAGAAGAACGTATGACCGATTCGGATATACTGGGTTTAAACGAAAGTATACAAGGGAAGACGTATTTAGGGGTTTCAATTTCGAAGAAATCTTCAGAGAATTTGGTTTTGGATTTGAATTTGAGAGATTTTTGCGTCGCGAATCCTTTTGTGGAAAAAGGGGAAGAGGCTATGGTCGTAGAAGAGCTATGTTTACTGACATGAGGTTCTTCAGAGAATACAGTGAAGATCTTTCTCATGAAGAAGAAACGAATCAAATTTATGATCTTCCGCTGACACCACAAGAGGCGTTTTACGGAACCCAGAAGGAGATTGTCGTCGAGACTGGGATCGGTCAGAAGCGATACTCTATCCAAATCCCCCGAGGTGTCGGGCCAAACACTCGTCTACGCCTCGCCTTAGAAGAATTTGCTCAAGAGGAAATCCATTTTAGGGTGAAGATCATCTAAGCTGTATGGGATAAAAGTGTTAAAGAGAAGTCTTATATTTTTGGTTGCTGGGTTAGCTTTTCATAGCCTTGGGATGATGGACCCTGCTTTGGCCGAATCGAAAGACTTCAAGAATCACCTTATGACCATGACCATTCTTTACGACAATAATCCTTATGATCACCGTCTAAAGACGGCATGGGGTTTTTCTTGTTTGATTGAGTTTAAGGGAAAGGCCATCCTTTTTGACACAGGAAGAGATGGACGAATCCTCCTTGAGAACATGAAGATTCTAAATAAGGACCCAAAGGCCATTAACACGGTAATTCTATCCCATATCCACGGAGATCATACGGGAGGCTTGGAGAGTCTGTTGAGAGAAAAATCAAATTCAAGGATATATGTCCCGGAATCGTTTCCGTAGGATTTTGATCGAGCAGTGAACCCCGTTAGAAATTCCAGCGGAGCATCAAACCCCGCCGGAATTATTCTAAAATCTAACCCCGCTGCAGAGCAGCGGTGCATCATTTCTAACGGGGTGAAGGATGATCGAGCGACGGTTGTGAGAGTAAATGC
>CAZEKS010000250.1:0-4101 GCA_964512795.1 uncultured Syntrophaceae bacterium | reverse complement strand
AGGTTCCTCAATCACATAAATCTGATTTTTTTCAGGCAAGTAAGCAATAATTGTTTGGGCAAGAAGACGGAGTGTCCCATCTGAAATAACCCAAGAAGGCAAGTTTGAACCGCTTTTGTGCTGAATATTAAGATACAAGAAACGATCTTCAGGCTTCTCTTTTATTTCAATTTTTTTGATTTCAGGAAGCGCAGTCTGGATATGCTTTACCCAGCGAGCAAAAGAATCAGGTTGTTCTTTTTTCAAGTATTGAACCACTTTTGGAAGGTTGGAACCATCAGTTTGAAAGGCTATTGGTAAGTCGGGTCTGCAGGGCCAGCGCATCATGGTGCTATTGAGCTGAAGAAATTGAATACCTTCTATGAGGACATTTTTGATCCAAAGTGAAACCGGAAAACGCTCTTCGTCCTCTGGCATTCTAGCAAGCGATGCTTTAACAGGGCCAAATTTATAAACTATATTCCAGTCGGTAGTTTCGGATCTGAAATAATCATTGCCTTGGGCGCTTTTGGATATTATTTTCCTCCATCCGGCAGGAGTCCGCATGCGAGGGAATAATACAAATGCAGGCTCCTGAGGCTCCCTTGGGAAAAGTGTCATCTGAGCCTTTTGTCTGTTTGAATAATCTAGTAAATTTGTTGACATCTCCTTTATTAACCAAAGATTTTCACCACCTATAATTACTCCTTTTCGATTGTCCGACTGAAGTGATATTTCATATCTTGCCAAAGAGAAATCTTTGTCTTTTAGCTTTGCTTGAATATCATGAGGGATCTCAATATCAAAGGCGATTTCAAATTTAGTTCCTTCTTGTCTCCACAAAAGTTCATCAAAACGAGATGCTCTCTTCTCCACGGCAGCGCGAGGGCTTTCGTTAAGAACATCTTTGATTAAATTTATGACATCTAAGAAAGTACTTTTTCCACTTGCGTTTGGTCCCACTAAGATAAGAAAGTTTGAAAGTTTTACATCTACATACTTTAGAGCCCTATAATGGAGCACCTGAATTCTACTGATCATTCTTGTTTCCCCCTTGGAATCTCGACATATTATTATCTATCAATTACCCTGCATCACTGGAACTCTCTTGTCCACATAAAGGCGTTTACAGTTCTGCCTATCTCTATCTACTCTCATGAATGTTTTTGTTTCTTTTGGAAGACAAGCGACATAGTAAGAATTACGTTTTTCTTATATCATTCCCTTGAATAAAACTCAATTCCCTCTCTATTGCAGCAGGCGACCCCCTCTCTCGGAAGTCAAGACTCCAACAATGCAAAGGCTTTCAAAAGGTTTTCTTTGCTCCCGATGAGGTAGACAATATCGCCAGGCGTGAAAACAAACTCAAGCTCTGAACTTGGAATAATTTCACTTCCTCGCTTCACGGCAATCACCGTGGCGCCTGTCTTAGTGCGAATTCTCAGGTCTTTAATGGAACGACCGGAGGCATTGGAACGATTATTGACCAGGTAAGTTTCGGTGTCGATCTCCGAGATCACCTCACATTTTTCAGGTAAGGTCTTGACCGGCAGTTCCACTTTTCTTAGGACTTCATAACTTCCCTTTCTGATTCTTTCGATCAGCTCTAAAATGAGGTTTCTCGGAACCTGAAATTGATGGAGGACCCGGGCGAAGATCTCGATCGAGGTCTCAAATTCTTCCGGGATCACCTCATTCGCTCCCAGTTGGATCAAATCGTCGACCTCTGTGAGATATCGGGTCCGCACGATGATATAGAGCCTCGAGTTGCTCTTCCGTGCAATCTGTACAATCCTTCTCGTCGAGGCAGGGTCCGAGATCACGATCACCATTAATCGGGCCGCATCGATCCCTAATTTATGGAGGATTTCGAGGCTGGTGCCATCCCCATAAAAAATCGGCTCTCCCTTCTTTTTCATCTCGAGGACGGCATAATTATTCAGTTCAAGGGCGACATAGGGGACGGACGCCTCTTTTAATACCTCTGCCAGATTTCTTCCATTCAAACCAAAACCGACAATGATGACATGTCCTTCTCTCCTCGAGGGAAACCCTTCCTTTTCCGCTTTCCTCTTCATTCTGTCCAATCGGACAAGAACTCTTTTGGAACTTATCCAGATGGAGACATTCGGAGAGTATTGGACGATGAATGGAGTAAGCAACATGGTCAGGACCGAGGAGGAAATAAAAAGCTGATAAAGACTTTCCGTGATGAGTCCAGCGGACTTGCCGGCCATGGCGAGAACGAATGAGAACTCGCCGATCTGGGCAAGTTGCAGGCCGGTCTGGAGGGAGACCCGGACGGGATGACCTAAGAGGTGGACGGAGAAGAAACCGGTGGATGTTTTGAGGAGTAGGATCAAGATGACAGAGAAGAGAATGAGGAGGGGATTTTGGCTGAGGAATCTTAAATCCATGAGCATTCCCACCGAGATGAAGAAAAGACCATTAAAACTGTCTTTGAAAGGAAGTATGTCTGAGATCGCTTGATAGGCATAATCAGACTCGGAGATAACCAGGCCTGCGAGAAAAGCCCCCAGGGCCAGGGAAAGTCCAAGCTCCGATGTGAGCAGCGCTGTTCCCAGACAGAGCAAGATGACCGTGATGACGAAGAGTTCCCGGCTTCGAGTGTGGACGATCTGGTGGAGGATATTTGGGACCAGCCATCGGGCGCTAAAAATGACAAGGAAGAGGATAGTGGCAGATTTGGCCATGGTCCATAACAGTTCGGGAAAACTTCCCTGATTGCCGGCCAGAATGGGGATCAGGAGCATGAGCGGTACGACGCACAAGTCCTGAAAGATCAGGATACCCATAGAGAGGCGACCATGGGAGGAATCCATCTCCGCCCGGTCAAGAAGCATCTTCATGATAATGGCTGTGCTGCTCAGGGCGACGAGAAACCCTATGAAAAGGGATTCATTCAATTTCCCAAGGAATGGATAGGCGATCGCCGCCGTGGCGAGAAGGGTCAGCAGGACCTGGGAAAATCCTCCTCCCAAGACAGCGGAGCGAATCCTTTTGAGATTTTTGAGAGAGATCTCAAGCCCGATGGTGAAGAGCAGAAGGATGACCCCTACTTCTGCAAGGAGTTCCACTTCCCGGATTTCTCGGATCATTCCAAATCCATGAGGGCCCAGAGCCGCACCGGCAATGAGAAACCCGACGATCGAGGGCACCTTCAATTTTTGAAGAAGAAACACGACGGAGGCAGAAACCCCGAAGATGATCACCAATGTTTTCAGAAATTCAAGTCCCATGGTTCGTCCTTAAGTAGTTATTATAAAAACTATATCGTGAAACGACAAGGACATTTAAGTGACCTCACGCTTTTAGTTCGGCTGCCGCAGGCAGGGAGTCCTTCATTTAAATCTCTCGACTCCGAACACCGAACACCGAACGATTAACCCCGAACTTGCTTCCCATTGCAATCGAGACAAAAATTATGATATAAAACTCTTTAAGAGGATTTATGTTTAATATCGGACTACCGGAACTGTTGATCATCGTGGCCATTGCCTTGATCGTTTTCGGTCCTAATAAGCTTCCAGAGCTCGCCAGAGCTTTTGGAAGGGCGATGAGGGAGTTTAAAAAGGCGACCGAAGAGGTGAAGGAGAGTTTTGAGGCTGAGACGAAGGATCTTGAGGAACTGAAAGGCACCCTTACGGAAGAGAAAGAGAAGTTCCTTACGGATCTGACCGAAGGTGTATCGGAGGCTGCAGAAGAGACCTCCCCTTCTTCAGAGGCTACCACCGAGAGAATGGCAGAGAGTGAAGCTTCTGTCCTCACAGAGCCCCCAACCCACGAAGTGGTTTCAACCCCCACGGAAGAAGAAAAGACCGAAAAGGATAAGAAAGAGGGACCCGAAGGGACACAAGAGGGAATTCTGTCCAATGGATGAGAAGAAGCTTCCCTTAACCGCTCACCTTCAGGAGCTGAGAAAACGACTCATTTTTTCCTTTATCGCCATTGGGATAGGGTTTTTTCTCTGCTATGCACTTAAAGAATTTCTCTTCGATATCCTCGCGGCGCCCCTTTTAGAAAAGATGCCCAAAGGGGGATCATTAATATTCATCAGCGTAGCAGAAGCCTTTTTTACTTACATGAAGGTAGCGTTCATTG
>CAZEKS010000249.1:0-4120 GCA_964512795.1 uncultured Syntrophaceae bacterium | reverse complement strand
AATTGACAAAGAGTGAAATCTTGGGACATCGAGAATTTGCTATCAATCGCATCGGGCCATCCTTTTGAATGTGGAATGGGGATTGCGGAATGCGGATTTAGAATTTAAAATCCGCAATCTGAATTTCGCTTTCAGGCTGAGTGTATGATAAAGATATATCCGCCCTTATGCACGGGGTGCAGAATTTGTGAAATCATCTGCTCGCTCGCTCACGAAGGCAACATTGCCACCAAACGCTCGAGGATCCATATTCACTCAAATTGGCCTGAAGAGGAGAAGATCCTTCTATGTATTGCCTGTGAGACTAAAAAATGTATCGAAGTCTGCCCAGAGGCCGCACTCTCTTGGAATACGTATCTCAGGATTGATGAAGAGAAATGTACTGCATGTCTTCTCTGCGCGGAGGCTTGTCCCTATGGAGGGATCCGTACGGAGGTCTCTAAAAAATTCCCCTTTTTCTGCGACACATGCCAGGGTGAGTTTCAATGTGTAAAATGGTGTCCGACCAAAGCGGTCGTCAAGGTGGAGTGAGATGAAATTTGAGTTCAATGGCTATGCTGGAAAAATACTGGAGGTCGATCTCACCCAAGGGAAAGTAAAACAAACTTTCTTAGATTTGGATCTGGCATCCAGGTATATTGGGGGAAAGGGGTTCGCGGCAAAGTACCTCTATGACCGCCTACCCAAAGGCTGTGATCCCTTTGGACCTGAAAACATCATCCTCTTTGCCACAGGTCCCCTGACCGGGACCCTCGTTCCTGGAAGCGGTCGATGCATCGTCTCCACCAAAAGCCCTGCTACGGGTTACTGGCTCGATGCCAATTGTGGAAGTTTCTTTGGCCCTGAGATGAAGATGGCCGGTTACGATGGCCTTATGCTCCATGGAAAAGCCTTTCAACCCATGATGATCATAGTGGATGGAGATGAGGTGGACCTCAGAGAAGCTCCAGACCTGTGGGGGAAAGATACCTTCTCCACTCACCAGTGGATTAAAAACCATTTGGGAGAGGAGTTCCGAGTGGCCTGTATTGGAGAGGCGGGGGAAAAAAGAGTCCGGTTCGCTAATATCATCTCCGAAGCAAGGGCCTTTGGAAGGGGGGGTGCTGGGGCTGTGATGGGGTCTAAGAATTTAAAAGCGATTGCCATTCGAGGCCATCGTCCTATCACCATTGCCCAACCAGGAAACTTCATGAGGCTCTGCCGGGAGGCATTCAATGAAATTGCCATCCATCCTGACTCCGGAGGAGGCCGCCAGAAATACGGGACAAACACCATCCTCTCCTGTATGAATGAGGCCGGAGTCCATCCAGTGAGAAACTTCCAAAAAGGGGTCTTCGACGGTCGATCGATCATCAACGAGGAGGGCATACAAGAATTTTATGTCCGGAATAAGGCCTGCTACGGATGCCCTATCTATTGTAGTAAAATTTCAGAAGTGAAAGAAGGAAAATATAAAGGGTCTTTTGTTGAGGGACCGGAGTATGAGAATGTCTGGAGTTTTGGGGCCCAATGCGAAAACACGGACATCTCTTCGATCATTCGAGCAGAATATCTCTGTGACTTCTACGGTCTGGACGCCATCTCTGCGGGGAATGCCATCGGATTCCTCATGGAGTGTGTAGAGAAAGGAATATTGAAGGAGTCTGACGTCGGTTTTCCCCTCCAATTTGGTGATGATGAAGGGATCATCCGGGCGGTCCATCTCATCGGAAAAAGAGAAGGGCCAGGATTTCTCTGGGGAGAGGGTGTAAAGAGGATGGCCAAAGAGTTCGGGATGGGCGCTGAAGCTTTCGCCATGCACGTGAAGGGATTGGAGATGCCTGCTTACGACCCCAGGGGCTCGACAGGTATGGCTTTAGCCTATGCCACAAGTGACCGTGGTGCCTGTCATCTCCGTTCATGGCCGATTGGAGCAGAACTTCTTTCGGCGGAGGAGCGAATCGATCCATTCTCTATTGAGTTCAAGGCAGAATTTGTAAAAAACCAGCAAGATTTATTTACGATCCTCAACTCCTCGGTCATCTGCCTCTTCACCATCTTTCCTCTCAGTTTGAGGCATGTCGTCCAATTTCTTCATTTCGTTACTGGAATGGACTCTTTCTCCTCGCCAGAGGAGGTATTACAAATCGGGGAGAGAACCAATAATCTGGTGAGACTCTTCAATCTCAGGGAAGGTCTGACCATGAAGGAGGATACCTTGCCGAATCGATTTCTCACCGAATCCCTCAAAGAGGGACCCTGCCGAGGTCGAGTGGTAGATCTAAAAGACATGTTGAAAGAATATTATTTCGTTAGGGGATGGGATGAGGAGGGAATACCCAACTCAGAGACATTGAAGAGATTGGGGCTCATCTAATGAAACCTTAAAAAACCAATTGTCAAAATCCAAATGTCAAATGAATGACAAATGCCTCAATTTCAAACTCTTTGACATTTGAACTTTGGGCTTTGACATTTGACATTTACTCGATGAAGGAGGACTGATGTTCAAGCCGGAAGGAATCTATGTGGCGATGATAACCCCTTTTGAAAATGGCTCGATTAATGAGACCGTTGTCCGTCAGATCGTTGACTTTACCATAGAGAAAGGGGTTCATGGAATCTTCCCCGTCAGTTCTGTAGGGGAATTTATCCACCTCGATTTCGAGGAGAAGGTTTACCTCATGCAGATCGTCCATGATCAAGCTCGGGGGAGGGTTCCGATCACACCCGGGATTGCCTCCACCCGTCCAAAGGATTGCATCCGATTGTCCCGGAAGGCTCAGGAGATCGGCTGTGAGGCCGTGGTGGTTGCCCCTCCCTACTATTATCCGATCAGTCAAGATAATATGGAACGCCACTTTGAGATGATCAGCGATGCAATCGATATTCCCATCATTCTTTACAACATCCCTTTATTCGCTCCTCCGATCAGTTATGACGTGGTCAAACGTCTTTCTCGCAGAAAGAACATCGTAGCCATGAAAGACTCCAGCGGAAGCATGGTGGACCTCCTCCATTTCATGGATAAGATCCGTTTGATTGGAGAAGATCTCTCATTTCTCGTCGGCAGGGAGGAGATCCTCTTTCCTGGTCTGATGGTTGGGGCAAGAGGCTGTATGACAGCCACGGCAGGTATTTTACCAGAGGTGATGGTTGGGATTTACGATGCATGGCGAGAAGGAGATTACGAGAAGGCTCGAACCCTCCAATTCTCCATCTTGTTATTGATTCGGGCCATGTTTTCGGCTCCGTTTCCCCTTGGGTTTAAAACCGCTCTGGAAGCGAGAGGTTTCAAAATGGGCCCTCCTCAACAACCCCTTTCAGAAGCAGAGTACTTTCGATTTGCAGGCACGAAGAGTCGAATCGAAAAGATTATGAAACCCATCCTAAATCAATTGGATCAACTTTAAATACCCTCACCCCTGCCTGCGGTAGGCAGGCTTCTCCTCTCCCCATGTGGGAGAAGGTGGGGTGAGGGGTAATAAGTCATTTCAATATCTTCCTAATGTTTTTAACCTTATCGGCAGTTTCTTTAATCTCCTTGACTTCCTTCAGTCCTGGAATTTCTTCAACTTCTTTCTTTAAATCCGAAATCAGGTCTCCTTTTTGATCCTCTCTGCCTTTCTCTTTCCCTAACTTTTTCTCACCCCGAATTTTTCTGATCTCTTTCACCGTCTCCCCAAGTCCCTTCCCGATCTCTGGCAGTTTTCTCACCCCAAAGAGCAGAAAGAGAATGACAAGGATTAACAGAATTTCCTGGTATCCGAAGCCGAACATCGCTAAACCTCAACTCTGAGACACTACACTAGCTCTGTATTTTTTATATGATTTTAGACTACGATGCAAGAAAAAAATTCAAATCTCCCGTAATGCCTCAGTTATTTTTGGCGGTGATTCGGTAGGGGTACTGAATAAGCTTTATGGCGGAATCCTCTTAGCGCAATCTGCCTGGGACGGAAGTCCCTGAAAGGCCCCCTTTTTCGGAATGGCGATGATGGCCTACAAAATCTGAACGATCCGCCTGATAAAGCTTTGGAAGCATCCCTGCCGAATCATTGAGGTCGGGAACCAACCTCTCCAATCACTGAGAAGGTGTGAAAAAATCGAGCCAATAGATCAAATCGGAAGGATGGGTGGA
>CAZEKS010000248.1:0-4132 GCA_964512795.1 uncultured Syntrophaceae bacterium | reverse complement strand
TTAGCCATCAGCTATAAGCCATAAGCATTTATCTGATTTCAAAGGTTGGGGGCTTCTACGATCTCGTATTTGAAATCTTTGGCTTGGCTAGGAAGGTCCTTGAAAATCACCATAAAAGGAGCGGCCTTGCCCGGAGGCGTAACCATCTCTTCTTTCGTTTGAGGTTTAACCACCATCTCCTCTTCAAAAAATTTCACGGGCTGTTGATTCAACTCTCCACGACCGATGGTGCGACCGCAGATGGCTTCCTTCTCAGCCACTTTGAGTTTGTCTTGATCAAAAATAACAATTTTTATTTTGATATACTTTTTGGTGAACTTGGATTGATTCTTTACCTTTCCTTCGATGACAAAGAGGGGGACATCTCCTATCTTCTCATCATATCCGCTCAGATCTCCAACGACCAGATCTTCACCCTCTGTGCCCCAAATCTGGTTCCAAAGCTCACTGCTCTTTTTAACCGGATATTCTATATAAGGGGAGAGTCTGCCACCAGAGCTTAATTCCGACCACAAATAAAAGATACCGAAGATCAGGAGCATCAAAACAATGAGAAGGGCAAGAAATCGAAGGGGGCCTCTTCTCTCAACACGCATCATACTCATCGGTCTGGAAGGTTTGCCCTCCCTCCTCTCTTGTCTTACAGGTTCTTCGGCGAACAGGTTCTCCAGTTTTTCCGAAGAAACTGATTTCTCTCCTTCCTCCGTCGGAGCCTTTTCAGTAAAGAGGAATGCTTCTTCTCCCTCCTCTTCCTTCTCCGGCGCTTCCTCTTCCTCCCTCAATTTCGCGTCTGGAGCAGCCTCCACTTTTTTCTCACCCGGCCCCATCAAATCTTCATGATATTTGGCAAAGGATTCGAGATTCTCGATAATTTCCTCTTTGGTCTCAGGAGGAGGGACGACGTAAAATACATGCTTGCATCGTGAACAACGGACCTTAACGCCTCCGGCCGAAATCCGGGAATCGTCTAAACTAAACTTGGTCAAGCAAGAGGCACAGGTGATAATCATAGGCAACCTCTTTTATAATGAGAGCTTTGAAAACATCTAAAATAGGCAGAGCTCTCTTATAAAGATTCTAAGGGTTTTTCAGAAACCTCACAATTTACTGACATTATGATGAAAGGAAGGGAAAAAATCAAGGATAAAATGAAGAGGTTTAACAAAATGTCAAATGTCAAAGACCGCACGAAGTGATGAACCAAAGGCGAATCAAGTTCAAATAAAACAAGACAATGTCAAATTTCAAATTTGAAATTCAGACATTGATTTGGCGTTTGAGCTTTGATATTTGGAATTGTCTTTCAAAGAACTAATCTACCCAACCGTAATTTCTTTTCGGGCTTTGCCTGATCTGATGGTTTTGCACTTGCATGACTTGTCACCTTCTTTTTCTTGTCAATTGGTCACAGTCATTCGTTACTCATCCTCCATCACCTGCTAATCGAAGTACCGTTCTATGATCATCGATGTAGAGGGACCACCACCGCCGCAAAGGGAAGCACCGCCATAGCGGGCACCGCGTCGTCCCATCTCGTGAACCAGTGAGACGAGGAGTCGTGCACCGGTCATGCCTACCGGGTGACCGAGGGATATGCCTCCACCGTTGACATTCAACTTATCCATTGGAATCCGTAGCTCACGGTTGCACCCGATGATCTGCGCCGCAAAAGCCTCGTTGATCTCCCAGTAATCGATGGCTTCGATGGGAAGATTGGCGAAGCGAAGCGCCTTCCGCACTGAGGGCACGACCCCCATCCCCATGATCTTGGCATCAACCGCTGCGGAACCGGTGGCAACCACACGAACAAGGGGTTTGATGCCGAGCTCTTTTGCCTTGTCCAGGGACATCATGATTAATGCTGCTGCTCCGTCATTAAGGCCTGATGCATTGCCGGCAGTAATGGTGCCGTCCTTCACAAAGACAGGTTGCAGCCTTGCAAGATCCGCCATGGTGAGGCCCTGTCTGGGATGCTCGTCTATAGCGAAGAACTTCGTCTCCTTTTTGACCTTGATGGGAACGGGAACGATCTCATCAACCTGGACTTTGTTGTTAATCGCAATACAGGCCCTGTGGTGGCTCATAAGGGCAAACTCATCCTGCTCCTCACGGGAGATGTTGAACATCTTTGCGATGTTCTCAGCCGTCTCTCCCATAAGGATGTTGTAGAAGGCATCGATCAAGCCGTCATTGTACATGGCATCGATAAGCTGTTGATGACCCATCTTATACCCAGAGCGCGCACCCATGATCAGGTAGGGAATGTTCGACATGCTCTCGCATCCGACGACCGCCCCGACTTCCACTTTGCCCAACAGAAGCTCTTGGTACATGATTTCTGCGGCCCTCATGGAAGAGACGCACTGCTGGTTCACGGTACAAGCCACAGTCTCCCAGGTGCAGCCTGCGTGAATAGCAATCTGCCTGCCGGGGTTAGATTTGGCGCCTGCCATGTCAGGATTGCCGCAGACCACCTCTTCGATCAATTTGGGATCCAGCTTTGCCTTCTCAATGGCCGCTTTCAGGGCGATCACTCCCAGGTCAACACAACTCAGGTCCTTAAGGAAACCCAGGAGGTCGCCTATGGCTGTTCTCATTGCACTTACGATCACGACTTCGTTCATATGTGATTATCCTTTCACTCGGTCTTTTTGACCGGAACATGCTCCTTGCCTCCCCTGAACCTGTGAAAAAATTTGGGGAGCCGGTCGGGCAAGGATATCTCCAAAGTTTTACAAATGCGATCATTTGAGAGGATAAGGGTAAAAGAAGTTGGTAAGTACTCAACATGTATAAAAGTTTTTCATCGTCAGTAGTTAACGTTAAAAAGTATCGCTGTAAAACTTTTACGACATCCCTGCCCGCCCTTTACAAGGGGGCCAATTTTTTCACACCTTCCCTGTGGTTGGGGAGCTTTACAATATCATATCTTCAGCGCAGCATCAAAGCCTTCCCTGACCGCATCAGTGATCTTCCGTGGCTCCTTGGCGTCTCCGATGGTGATCACCTCTGTCCTACCCTGTTTTACTTCTCTTGCAAGGTCATCAACAGACTGCGATCCCACAGCCATAATGACGGTATCTGCAGGGATGGATTCTCTTCCCAGTTCTGTATCGACTATCACGGCATCTTTGGTGATCTCGATCAGCTTTGTTTTGGGGCGAAGTTTTATACCCATCAGTCTAAGGTTTTTTATCAGAGACCATCGGGTGCTGACTCCTACGTTGCTGGCCATTCGCTCTAAAATGTCGATAACGGTTATTTTGCGCCCTGCGCTATGGAGGAGTTTCCGAATCCTGTCAACGTCCTCTACTGAATAGTAGTGTAAAAAAGTGAAACTCTCAGGCTCAAGCACCCCAAGATTCGCCACGAATAGCGCCGTTTCGCATCCCGCAGCGCTTCCTCCGACGATGACAACCTCCTTTCCGATATCAGGTACCATTTCGTTAAGGACATCCCACGCACTGACAACATGGGGTTGGGTGATTCCGGGAACATTGATCGCAATAGGCCTGGCACCGGAGGCCACGACTAATACATCGGGGTGCTCTCCTTCGACCACCTTTGAAGTCAAAGTGGTTTTGGACTTTATTCTAACGCCGGAGATTTCCATGCGATTTTTCAAGCTTTTCACGACATTCAGGAACTCTCTCTTCCCAGGAGAAGCGGCGACCAGATTCACTTGCCCTCCCAAACGTTCCTCTTTCTCAAAGAGAGTTACGTCATGCCCTCTTTGCTTCGCCACCAAAGCAAACTCCATCCCTGCGGGCCCTCCACCCGCCACAAAGATTCTCTTCTTGACTCTGGCCTCTTTGATTTCGGTATCCGCTTCCCGGCCCACCCGAGGATTAAGAACACAGCATACAGAAAAACCAGATAAGAGTTGGTCGAAACATCCCTGATTACAGCCGATGCATGATACGATCTCATTGAGTCTCCCCGTTTTGACTTTATTTGGAAGCTCCGGGTCGGCAAGAAGAGATCTCCCCCAGCAAATCATGTCCGCAGCACCGGACCGCAAAGCCCTCTCTGCCACAAGAGGTTCTCCTAAACGGTTGGACGCAAAGACTGGAACGCCTACTTTGTCTTTAATGCCACGGGCGAGGTAGAGAAAGGCACCCGGAGGGACGTT
>CAZEKS010000247.1:0-4135 GCA_964512795.1 uncultured Syntrophaceae bacterium | reverse complement strand
GATCCGCCCGTGGTCGGGTCTTATCGACTTGATAAAGCTTTGGAAGCATCCCTGCTGAATCATTGAATTCGGGAACTAACCTCTTCAATCATAAGGTCTGAAGGATTACACTTCGTTAGATATTTTCCTTGACAAGAGGGAAAATATGCGTAAAATGCCCATTCATGGTATCAAATAATCTCATGTCATCTTTCATTTACATAGAGGTTTTTATTGACTGACAGGGAGGCAAGGGAGAATCATCGGGGTTTGTGGAGATAGATGGCAGGTTATTTTTTTCAGGAGGTGATGAGATGATCGTCTACAAAGTATTTTGTAAAGATCATGAACTCAAAAAAGATGATCTCATTGGTGTGTTAACAGAAAAGAAGGAATGACCTAAGAGGGGAGACCCAGTTTGAATCTGGATTGAAATGGGCGAGGTTCTTTTTTACCGACCTGGTAAAGGAAAGACGAACGATCTTCGTGGTGGCTAACGATGTCGAAGCAAGGAAATAATCGCCCGTAAAAGAATAATCCTTCCTCCCAAAAAGCAGCTAAGGTGGGTTTTATACGATGAGGGAAGCGATAGGGTTCATGAGTTTTTCTTCAAAATCTGTTGGGCCACTGTTAATCCGCTGAAGACCTCTCCTCCCAGACCCAAATAGGGGAAATTCTCCTTTCCGACAAAGTAAATGTTATTTGAAATCCTCATGGGAACCACTCCCTCCCTCCAACAAAAATCAGAAGGGGACTCGTAAAGAAAGTGTGAATAAGACCACTTGGGCACATGATCACTGGCCCACTGGAAATCAACAAATTCAATGTAATTCTCAAGAAAAGGAAAGAGATGATATAAATGCTTCATCACTCCTTGCTGATATTCCACCAAAGAGGTTTGTTCCCATTTCCCCGCATCCATCAGGCTTTCAACGGTGAGCGCCCTCTTCCCCTCCGGTGCCTTGGTTTCGTCTCCCTTCGGGCTAAGGGAAAGAAATAGGAGATTTCCATCATCGTGGGGCTTTTCAAGATCCAAAGTGGAGACAAGAAGATCTTTCATGCCAACGGGAACAACTTTTTCATGGATCCCTAAAAACAAAGGAATCATCATGTATAAAGGTTTGATCTTCTTTTCCCATTTTGACAATCCTTTCCTTTTTCTCCCCAAGAAAGGTGAAATACGATGAAGTGGGGAATTAATAATAAGAGATTGAGATCGAAATACCGCAGGGCTTCCTTCCAGGGTTAGCGTAATCCCCTTCCGGTACCCCAGATTCATCTCTTTCACCCTGTCGATTTCTTCAATCCTCCCTCCAGACCGCAAAAATTGGTTTAAAAGTTCTTTTTCTACCTTCTCTGAATCAATATCTGAATTCAATTCATTCGTCCCATCGAATAAAACCTGAGTCACCAAAGAGAGAGGAAATCGATCCGAGTAAAAATTCCCCCGAGAGAGAAGTTGAAGTTGAATAAATTCTCTAAACTCTTTCGAAAATGGAAAGAGTCTCTTATCCATTTTTTCTTTCGGAAACGGGTCAAATGAAAAAATATTCTTGATTAAAGAACGCCGTCGAAAGGGGAAAAATGCTGGAGAATGTTTCTTCCAAGTCACCTTTTCTAAGAGAGGCTGGATTTGATCCAGCTCATTATAAAATCCTTCAATCTGAACGACCTCTTTTGAAAATTCCCTCTTCCATTCCTTCCGGGAGAGGGAACGCTCAGAAAAAATATCAATCCTTGCCCTGGGAAGCACCACTTGAAAGGTGGATCTCTGCTTCGATTTGTCCGAAGCGGCCTTAGCATGCTTGCCATCTTCTCGCGTTCCCATCAGCAAAGATAGGTTCAATGCCTGAGAGATTTTTCTAACCAGGCTAGGCTTTAAAGATTTTTCTGAAAAGTTTGAGAAGGGTAAAAAATGGTATCCTTTTGTCGAATAGGAGGATTGGTATCCTTTTTCTCTTAGCAGTAAGACAGAGTGGTTATTTTTTGACAATAAGGTTCCAGCCACTAAACCTCCCAAGCCTGAACCTAAAACAATCACCCCTTGCTCATTTCCTGGCTGCTTCATCGTCATCTCAAAGCCCTTTTCTTGAACACGGGCCAGCGCGAACTCGTGAATGGTCTTGGCAATTGTTTAAGGAACAGATCATGCGCATACTGGATATGGTAAATGAGGCAGAGGATGCGATGTTGAAAAAAGAAGGATCAGACAAATTCAATCGTCTCTTGTTCCCTCTCTGATTTCCCTACCTCGCCGATGATAAATGCCTTCTCGCCCAAAGAGCGAAGCCTGGTTAAGATATCATCGACTTCTTTGGATCTGACGATGAGAGTCATTCCAACCCCGTTATTAAAAGTGCCGAGCATCTCCTCCTCGGAAATCTTCCCTTTCTCTTTCAAATAGGAGAAGATAGGAGGGATATCCCAGGTCCCTTTTTGGACAATCGCTTTACAGCCCTTGGGGATGATTCTCGGAAGGTTTCCTGTAATCCCCCCACCCGTGATATGGGCAATTCCAACGACATTGAAATCTCGTGTGAGGTTGAGGACCGTCTTGGCATAAATGCGAGTCGGCCTGAGTAATTCTTCACCCAATACTTCTCCAATCTCTTCGACTCGCTCTTCCAAGTTCATTTTAAGCTGATCGAGAACCAATTTTCTAACCAAAGAATATCCATTGCTGTGGAGACCGCTGGAAGCGATCCCAATTAATTTATCTCCGACCGTGACCCCCGACCCATCAATCACTTGAGCATCCTCCACAATGCCTACTGCAAAACCAGCCAGATCATATTCCCCTGCTTTATAAAACCCTGGCATTTCAGCCGTCTCACCGCCGATGAGAGAACATTCGGCCTCAATACATCCTTTGACAATACCGGAGACCACTTTTGTCGCTTTCTCGGTATCCAGTTTAGAAGTGGCGAGATAATCCAAGAAGAAGAGAGGTTTTGCCCCACTGACCACGATATCATTGACACACATCGCTACCAGATCAATCCCGACCGTATCATGATGATTCATCAAGAAGGCGATCTTCAGCTTTGTCCCTACCCCATCCGTAGAGGAGACAAGAATCGGTTTCTTATAACGTTCCAGATTGAGAGAGACGCACCCCGCGAATCCGCCAATTTTCGTCAAGACCTCAGGTCGGAACGTAGATTCCACCATTGGCTTAATCGCCTGAACAAAGGCATCTCCCTTTTCAATATCCACCCCTGCATCTTTGTAAGAGACTCTTTTCACTTTCCTCCTCTTTTAAAAAGAAAGATAATTTAGATTAATCGATGAACTCCAAAATGTCAATCCTGAGAAGACGTTTCCACCGCCTTAGACGTTGAGGCTTGCGCCGTCAACTCAACCAACCCAAATCCTGATTTAGAGAAGGAAACCTTTTTCCCATTCAGTCATTGCAAGTCCCGCTAAAAGTGGGAAAAGGTGCGTGCCTGCGCGCTAAAGCGCTCCGGCGCGCAAGCGGTGCAATCTCATTGAAAAAGGCGAGGTTGCTTTGTTTCATTCGCAATGGCGATTCCCTAAAGCGGGATTTGGCACCAATATTTAACTTGCAGATTTATATAGACTTTGTTAATTTAATTAAACTTTAGTCGTATGTCAGTTGACTGAATATGAGAGTTGAAGAATTCGATTACCACCTACCCACATCCTTGATCGCTCAATACCCATCTCCCCAAAGGGGAGAGACTTCTTTGATGGTTCTTCGCCGTCAGACGGGCGTAATGGAGCACCGAGCCTTTCGAGATATGATTAAATACTTAAATTCTGCCGACCTCCTGGTCATGAATAATACACGTGTTCTTCCGGCTCGACTCGTTGGGAAAAAAGAGACCGGAGGAAGGATCGAGATGCTCCTCATCCCTTCGTGGAATGGAAGAAAAGGAGGATGGCAAGCCTTGATCAAGGCTACAGGGAAGGTGAAGCCAGGGGCTCGAATCCAATTTGAGCAGGGACTCGAGGGAGAAGTAGAAGAGGTAAAGGATGGAAAAGGAAGGGTCCGCTTCACCTCTCAAGGAGAGGTAATGGATATTCTTCAGAAGATCGGCCACATCCCTCTCCCTCCTTACATCAAGCGAGGGGATGAATCCTTGGACAAGGAGCGTTATCAGACCGTTTTTGCAGAGAGGGATGGATCGATTGC
>CAZEKS010000246.1:0-4139 GCA_964512795.1 uncultured Syntrophaceae bacterium | reverse complement strand
GCGGAATTGCCCGTGCATAAGAAAAGGACTTTGGCCTTGATCATAAGCTATCTCCTTTTCCATTTTCTTTGGTATCGGCATGATGTTTGATGACCAGAGCATCCACCATAAAGATCACATCTTCTGCGATGTTCGTGGCATGGTCAGCGATTCTCTCCAGACAGCGGGACACAATCATGAGGTGCACAGCCCTCGGGATGGCCTTTGGATCGGACATCATGTAGGTGAGGAGCTCTCTTACCACCTGATCGTTTAACCCATCGACCACATCATCCCTTTCGCAAACAGATCGGGCCAATTTAGAGTCCCGATTTACAAAAGCATCAAGCACATCTTTCACCATCGATTGAGTAATCTCAGCCATTCGAGGAATATCGATATAGGGCTTGAGCTGAGGTTCCTGGTTTAAGGAAATAGTGCGCTCGGCAATATTGACCGCCTGGTCACCCATTCTTTCCAGATCGGTGATGATCTTCATCGCTGAGGTGATGAAGCGGAGGTCTGTTGCCATCGGTTGTCTTAAAGCAAGGAGTTTCAAACACATATCATCGATGGCGATTTCCAATTTGTTAATTCGTTCTTCAAACTCAAACGTCTTCTGGGCAAGTTCAGAATCTCTTTTGACAAGAGATTGAACGGAATCACGGATGGCCTCTTCCACCATCGCCGCCATCTTCAGGAGATTCTCTTTCAATTCCTGTAATTCTTTTTGAAAATGGGTTTCTGTAGTCATTTTTCCCTCAAGGTGGCCTTTCGCTGTCACCGGTGTAATCTGTTTTCTGAATCTATGTAATCAAGCCCGTTCAATACTGGCTAACCAAAGCGTCCGGTGACGTAATCTTCCGTCCTTTTGATGTTTGGTTTAGTGAAAATCTTTTCTGTCCGATCCACTTCGATGAGCTCCCCCAAATAGAAAAAGGCTGTATAATCAGAAACCCTTGCTGCCTGTTGCATATTGTGGGTGACAATGACGATGGTGTATTTCTTTTTCAATTCCTGGATGAGTTCCTCGATCTTCTGAGTGGCGATAGGGTCTAAAGCCGAAGCAGGCTCGTCCATTAGAATGACTTCTGGTTCCACCGCCAGGGCACGAGCAATACAAAGCCGTTGCTGCTGTCCTCCGGAAACCTCCATAGCGGAATCGCGAAGCCGGTCGGCAACCTCGCTCCAAAGGGCGGCATCCTTAAGGCTCTTCTCAACCCGGTCAGCGATCTCCTTTTTGGAGCAGGAGCCATTGATTCTTAGCCCGTAAGCCACATTCTCAAAGATAGTCTTAGGAAAGGGATTCGATTTCTGGAAGACCATGCCCACCCGGCGACGAATCTGAACTGGATCCACTTCTGGAGCATAGATACTCTCTCCGTCAAGTAATATCTGACCCTCCACCCGTGCCCCTTCGACCACGTCATTCATACGGTTCAGGCATCGTAGAAAGGTCGTTTTTCCGCACCCCGATGGTCCGATCAGAGCGGTCACTCTGTCTGCCAAGATTTCAAGGTTGACATTCTTTAGCGCTTGAACACTTCCATAATAAAAATTGAGATTTCGGACGGACATCTTCACATGCTTATCCATTTCTTACCCTCTCATCTTCTGACGATAGCGGTAGCGAACCCAGATGGCCGAAAGATTAAGCAGCAGGATCAGGCCCAGAAGCACGAGGGCCGTCCCGTAAGCGATTGGTCGGACTTTCTCAATGGCATGATGTTGTGTGGCAAGAATGTAAAGATGATAGGGTAGGGCCATGAACTGGTCAAACAACGATTTCGGTAGATGAGGCAGAAAGAATGCGGCGCCTGTAAAAAGGATAGGGGCCGTTTCTCCGGCGGCCCTGGACAAACCGAGAATCACCCCGGTCATCATTCCAGGGATAGCGTAAGGAAGCACATTCGTTCGGATCGCATGCCATTTCGTTGCCCCTAAAGCCAGAGCGCCTTCACGGTAGGATTTTGGCACTGTCTTCAATGCTTCCTCGCAAGCTGTAATCGTCCAGGGCAGGGTCAGGAGGCCCAAGGTCAACCCCGCTGAAAGAACAGAGGTTCCGAATCGAAACATCTGAACGAAGAGCACGACTCCAAAGAGGCCGTAAACAATCGAAGGCACACCAGAGAGGTTTCGGATGGCCAACCGAATCAGTCGTGTGATTTTTCCAGGTTGGGCATATTCGTTAAGATAGATAGCTGCGAACATGCCTAAGGGGACTGCAAAGATCACCGTAATGATACTCACCATGAAAGTTCCCATAATAGCGGGGAAGATTCCTCCTTCCGTCATACCCATTCGGGGTGGCTGGCTTAGAAACCTCCAGGAAAGAACGCCTACTCCCTTGATAAAAATATCGAATAATATTACTCCTAAAAAAAACAGGACCAAAATCCCTGCCAGATAAAGCATTAAAAAACCAAGTCTTTCAGTCCATCGCTTTTTCATCTTTCGACCTGCTGATACTTCTGCAAAATGATATCAGATACCAGATTCACCACAAAAGTCATGACAAAGAGAACGAGGCCGATGACAAACAGAGCATAATAATGGGTGGTGTTATACGGAACTTCTCCTAATTCGATGGCGATCGTAGAAGTCATGGTCTGAATAGCATCTAAGAAATTGAAGGTCAGTGCAGGTGCATTACCTGTGGCCATCAGAACGGTCATCGTTTCACCAATGGCTCGACCCATGCCGAGCATGATTGAAGCGATAATCCCTGATAGAGCAGATGGGACTAAGACACGAATAAGGGTCTGCCAGTCGTTCCCCCCGAGGGCTAAGGAAGCCTCCTTGTATGCTTTGGGAACAGCCCGAAGAGCGTCCTCCGAGAGGCTGATAATAGTCGGCAGCGACATGATGGCCAGCAGGATTGATCCGTTTAATGCATTCAATCCATTGGAAATCCCGAACAGTTTAGCGATCAAAGGATTGACCAAGATAATGCCAAGAAATCCCACTACCACCGAAGGAATGCCAGCCAGGATCTCTACGGCAGGCTTTAAGACCTCCCGGACCCGTCTGGAGGCCACCTGAGAAATAAAAGCGGCGCAGGCCACACCTAATGGCACGGCGATGACTAAAGCCCCGAAGGTGACCATGAGGGTGCTGGTGATTAAAGAGAGAATACCATATTGGGGGGTGGAGTATGCGTTGGGGTTCCATACGGAGCTGCCAAAAAAACTCTTCAAGCCGAGTTCCCTGAAGGCCGGGAAGCCCTTAAAGAAAAGAAGGGAAAAAATACCTAAGAGAATAAGGATAGCGAAAAGGCCATTTAGAAAAAAGAATTTTTCGATAAGTATTTCACGGAGCCGACGTATCTGAAATTTCCTAAATGCGATTGTCTTGCCCTTTGTGTCAATACTCTTACGTAACCAAACCCTTTCCACAGGGGTTTCCTCTATGGTTAATGATGGTTCATATGGCTTTTCCATCTATTTTATCCCTTTTTCATTAAAAAAATAAGGAAAAGTTTCCCTTGATGCCCTCAGGGAAACTTTTCCAGTTTTGTTCGCCGCCAGTCGGCTGGACGCTTAGAGTCCTTGCTTTCGATTGAATTCCATCCATTCCTTCTGGACCGGGAAAAATCCTTCTTTTCGGACAACCTCCTGTCCCTCTTTGCTGATTTCGAACCGAATGAAATCGAGAAGTTTTCCCGAAGGCTTCCCGTTCAGATATTGGTTCAAAGGTCGGCTGATGGGGTACTTTCCAGACATCACGTTCTCCATCTTCACCGGCGAGTAAGCTTCAGATTGTCCATCTTTGGCCACGTTTAAGATCTTGATCCCACTCATTACTTCGCCTTTCTCATTGACTACGTACCCAACTGCAACATAGCCAATGCCCCCGACATCCCGTTTGATCGCTTCAACAATCTGGGCGTTCCCGTTCATCGATTTCATATGAGGAGAATAATCAGCCTTAACCACGAATTCTCTGAAGAAAACATACGTTCCGGAATTGCTCTGCCTGCCGTAAAGGGAGATCTTCGTATCAGCACCACCCACTTCTTTCCAGTTGGTGATTGCGCCCTTGAAGATCTTTCCCATCTGCTCCAGGGTCAGTTTAGAGACGTGATTCGAAGGATGCGTGATCGCCGATATTCCATCCGTGGCGAAAACCACCCGAAAAGGCTGCACACCTGCTGCCTTAGC
>CAZEKS010000245.1:0-4144 GCA_964512795.1 uncultured Syntrophaceae bacterium | reverse complement strand
ATTGATTTCAAATGGTTAGCTTCCAGAGTTTATTTGTTTAAAAATGGAACATCCGCTACAACGCAAAGATAATTATATCTTAAAGGTCACCCAAAGAGATTAAAAACAAAGGACGGATTTGAAGTGCCTCTCCAAATCCGTCCTTCATGATTAACTTCAATGTAATATTGTCTTATTTTTCCTCGGGTTTTTTCTCTCCAGAAGCAGAAGCTTCCTCCTTCCCCATCTCCAGTTTCGATTTGATCTCACTGATAAAATAGACGAGGACGCCAGCACCAATCAACATCAGGAGGATGGGGAAGATTCCCTTAAAAACACCGATAAAACTGAACCACCAACTAACCAAAAGGATCAAACCGATAATAATAGCCACAACTCCAATCATGATCCCCAATATATTCGACACCATCATCACCTCCTTTGAAAAGTATTCTTGACCAAGAAAATTATCAAATGACAAGGGAGAAGTCAAGGCGAATTTTATTGAACTTTATTTAATGAAATCGAATCGTTCATTTTTCTCTTATTCACAAAAAATGATTCATGATATAGACAGAACAAAGGCATTGAGGTAATATGTATACGAACCTTCTCTCAGTCCTGAGAGAGAATATGGTCAGTAATGAGATTGTGAGGTGGTTTTAACATGGCTGTCCATTTGAAAGGAAGATCGTTAGATAGTCTTTTCTATTTGACCCAAGAGGAGATTGAACAGATTTTAACGACGTCGGAATTGCTGAAATCACAACTCGTTCGCGGAGAGGGGCACCCTTTGCTAAAGGGGAAGACATTGGCGATGATCTTTGAGAAACCATCCACACGGACAAGGGTTTCATTTGAAGTGGGAATGTGGCAACTCGGAGGGTATGCGCTTTATCTGAGTGCCAGTGATCTGCAACTGGGCCGTGGGGAGACCATCCCTGATACGGCCCAGGTTCTCTCCCGTTATGTGGATGGGATTATGGCAAGGGTCTTTGCTCATCAGACCATCCTCGACCTGATAAAATATTCGAGAGTGCCGGTGATCAACGGGCTTTCAGACCTTACTCACCCCTGCCAAGGTCTGGCTGACCTTTTCACCATCTACGAGAAGAAGGGCCGGCTTTCAGGATTGAAACTTGCTTATGTAGGAGATGGCAATAACGTAGCCAATTCCCTCCTCTATGGTTGTTCAAAAGTCGGCATGGATATCACTCTCGCATGCCCAAAAGGGTATGAGCCAAATCCAGACGTTGTCTCAAAGGCGAAAGAAGAAGGGAAAAGAAGTGGTTGTAAGGTGAAGGTGACGAAAGATCCAAAAGAAGCAGTTAGAGAAGCCGATATAATTTACACTGATGTCTGGGCCAGCATGGGAAAGGAAAAGGAGCGCGGAAAAAGGCTGAAGGTTTTTAAATCCTATCAGGTCAATGGAAAATTGGTCAAAGGAGCCAAAGAGGATTATATTTTTATGCATTGTTTGCCAGCCCATCGGGGGGAAGAAGTGACCGATGAAGTGGCAGATTCGGGAAATAGCGTTATCTTCGATCAAGCAGAGAACAGACTGCATACTCAAAAAGCCCTTTTGGCGCTGATCATGTGATTGGCAAATAGCAGATGGCCAATGGCAAGACACTATTAGCTATCAGCTATTAGCTGTTAGCCAAAAGTCGAAGTCTATGAAGCTCTTAATCGAGAAAGCAAGCTTGGTGACCACGGAGCCAGGGCCTCCTAAGGTATTTGATGTTTTGATTGGCGAGGGGAAGATTAGTGAGATTTCTGAGAAGATTGTAGCCCCAGAAGCCTCACCCATTGACGCACGCGGAAAAATACTCGTGCCAGGCCTCGTGGATAGTCATGTCCATTTTAGGGAACCTGGCCAGGAGTATAAAGAAGACCTTCGTACTGGCTCATTGGCTGCCGCAGCCGGCGGATTTACTACTGTCATCGCAGAACCCAATACGAATCCTCCCATAGACACTCCAACTAGACTTCGGCGTTTGTTAAATATTGCAGACAAAAAAAGTATCATTAACTTTTATTCTAAGTCGGCCATAACCAAAGGGACAATGGGGTATCAGCTGGCGGATATCGACAAGCTGAAAGAAGCCGGCGCCAGAGCCATTTCCGACGATGGAAATCCCATCCCCAGCCATAGGCTAATGCGAAATGCCCTGATTAAAGCGAAGGAATGGGGAATCCTGGTAAGTCCACATTGCGAAGAATCAGCGCTCTATCGAGAAAGGGTACTGAGGCAGCGGGAAAAACGCGGGCAGCAATCACTCTATCTTCACATGCCATATTCTTCACCCGGGGCTGGCCCTTATACCTCGGAAGCAGGGTTGATTAAGCGCGATATTGAATTGGCCGAAAAAACGGAAGCACGCCTTCATATCTCACATGTGAGCCTTGCCAGGTCGGTGGAAATCATTGCCAATGCGAAAAAGCGAGGAGTCAAGGTGACTGCAGAGGCCACCCCGCATCATCTCCTGTTAACAGAGCGGATGGAAAAAGAAATCGGGCCGAACGCGAAAGTAAATCCTCCCTTGAGGTCGGAGGAAGATATGGCGGCAATCAGGGAAGGGCTTGCTAACGGTACTATCGATATGATCGCGAGTGATCATGCTCCGCATTCGCCGGAAGAGAAGAATCGCTCTTGGAATGATGCCCCGTTCGGGGTTATCGGTTTGGAGACAACGCTGGGCCTGGTCTTAACTTACCTGGTGCGCCCTGGCATCTTGACGTTAAGTCAAGCGATCGAAAAAATGAGCATCATGCCAGCTAAGATCTTTGGACTCGATGAATTGGGGATTGGCACCATCAAGGAAGGAGGCAAAGCGGATTTAACCCTGATTGATTTGGACAGGAAATGGAAAGTGGACGTCAATAGTTTTTATTCCAAGGGTAGAAATTGCCCTTTTAACGGCTGGGAGCTTCACGGAAAAGCAATACTCACAATCGTCGCAGGACGAATTGTGGCAAAGGATGGCGTGGTGATGTAATTTCTGTGTTTCAAAGGAGGGGAAGATGGTCAGCCTTAAAGGAAAAGATATTCTTCACGGGAATCAATTTTCGAAGAAGGATGTCGAAGGGATTATTAGGATTGCATCCAATTTTGAGAGGGAACTTAAGAAAAAGGATTCTTTGACTCTATTAAAGGGGAAGATTTTGGCAACTCTTTTTTTTGAACCAAGCACCCGGACCCGGCTCTCCTTTGAGACAGCCATGCAGCGTTTAGGAGGAGGGGTAATAAGCATGGCATCGGCAGAGAGCTCCTCAGCCGCGAAAGGCGAAACCGTCGCTGATACAGCCAGGACGGCCTCTCAATATGCAGATGCCATCGTGATCCGTCATCCTCGAATTGGGTCAGCCAAAGAAGCAGCCGATGCCGCTTTGATCCCTGTCATCAATGCAGGGGATGGGGCAGGGCAGCACCCCACTCAAGCCCTCCTTGATATTTATACCATTCATAAGGAATTGGGTTCTCTCAAGAATCTGGTGGTCTCTATGGTGGGGGATTTGAAAAACGGACGGACGGTTCATGCTTTGGTTGAACTTTTATCTCTCTTCCAAACGCGACTCTATTTTGTCTCTCCTAATAGTCTCCGAATGCCGGAGGAAATCGTCTCCCATCTCAAACAAAAAGGCATTGAGATCGAAGAGACAGAGGATTTTAAGAAAGCAGCCTCTGAAAGCCATCTCGTTTACATGACGCGAATTCAAAAAGAACGTTTTGATAATCTTTCTGAATATGAGCGAGTGAAAGGCTATTACATCATTGATGAAAAATTCCTAAAAGAGATTAAAAAGAAGATCACCATTCTTCACCCGCTTCCGAGGGTGGATGAGATCAGCCCGGAAGTGGATGTTTATCCCGGAGCAGCCTATTTCAGACAGGTGAGAAACGGTGTTTTTGTAAGGATGGCTTTGCTCGCCATGGTTTTGGGGAAACGATAAGAATAACCTGATTCCAAACACCGATTTCCAAATCCAAATACTTAAACAGTCAATTAACCCACTCTTTGCCTGTCCAAAGACAGAAAAAAGATACCAAAGAGGTGAAGTTCCTCCCTTTTGTAAAGGGAGGGAAGGAGGGATTTAGTCTTCCGTGTATACACAATTATGGCCTGACTAATAATCCGTCAGATCCACTTCAACACCACTGCAA
>CAZEKS010000244.1:0-4194 GCA_964512795.1 uncultured Syntrophaceae bacterium | reverse complement strand
AGCCTGTTTTATAGATTCCATCTCCCAGTTATCCAGCATGATTCTGTCAACACCTGCATCTATGGCCTCCTTCAGCTCCTCCATATTTCTCACTTCCACTTCAATAGGTGCATTTGACTGCGATTTCACTCGTTTCACCGCTTCCTTTATAGAACCTGCTAAGGCGATGTGATTTTCCTTGATGAGAGCCATTTCACTAAGGTTGAGTCTATGGTTATATCCTCCCCCCATCCTGACCGCATATTTTTCCATGCTTCTCAGACCTGGAGAAGTCTTTCTCGTATCAAGGATTTTAACTCCTGTCCCTTCAACGGCTTCTACAAAGCTTCTTGTAATGGTGGCAATCCCTGACAATCTCTGAAGAATGTTTAATGCCACCCGCTCGCCCGTAAGGATGGCACGGCTTTTACCCGCTATCGTTGCCAGGGTATCCCCTTTTGTGACATGTTCGCCGTCTTGTTTTAATTCCTGATACTGAATGTCCTGATCAAGGAATTTAAAAATTTCCCGGACAAAAATATGCCCGGCCACCACCCCGTTCGCCTTCGCCTGGATGATAGCTTTTGAGGTATGATTCTCAGGGACAATGGCATTGGTAGTAATGTCCCCTTCGCCAATGTCTTCTTTTAGAAAATTTTCAACCATTCCGCTTCGCCACGCAACTGGAATAATGGAATACTGGAATGATGAGAATATGATCGCAAATTAAGAGTTTCTGCATTCATACCCATTATTCCATTGTTCCAACATTCCATCCTTTGGCATTTGGTGCTTCTCTCCATTTAATCTTTTCGAGACTGGTAGCAGCTATTCCTCTCACGGGTTTACCTTGAAGAAGAGGGAGTGTTCTACCATTTCGCAGAGGATATGTCCAATGAGAATGTGGGCCTCCTGGATGCGGGGTGTGCTGGTGGAAGGAACGACAAGAGGGAAATCAGCCATTTTTACAATAATACCTCCATCATTTCCGGTGAGCCCAACTGTTTTCATCCCCATCTCTTTCGCCACTTCAAAAGCCTTGATTACATTGGGAGAGCTCCCGCTCGTGGTGATGCCGATGGCGACATCCCCTTCCTTCCCGAGGGCTCTGAGTTGCTTCGCAAAGATTTCGTTAAATGCAAAATCATTGGAGACACTGGTTAAAATGGAAGTGTCTGTGGTGAGGGCAATAGCAGGCAGAGGTGGACGGTCCATGACATATCGATTAACAAATTCAGCAGCCAGGTGTTGGGCGTCGGCAGCGCTTCCGCCATTTCCGAAGAAAAAGAGTTTGTTCCCTGCTTCGAAGGTATGAGAAACCAATTTGATCACATCGAGAAGTTTAGGGAGGTTTTCTTTGAGAAAACGAGTTTTGACTTCGGAGCTTTCTTTAAATCGCTTCAGAATGATATTTTCCATATTATAAAAATATTATCCTCCCCGGTTTCCCGTGTCAAGGGAACCCTTTGAGATTTCTAAAAAGGTCTTGAAATCTCTAATTACACCGATTAAACGAATACGGAGTCCATCAAAAAATCTGTAAAATCTGTGTCATCAAGAGAGCGTGAAATATTTTTTTAGGGCTCTCCTTTTTGATGGGGCAATCTCCAGCGCCGATTCAGCCATGCCCATTGGCTGGGATATTGTCTCACGATGCCCTCGATGGCCTTTGTAAATTTGGCGGTCAGCAATTCTGTATCCTTCTTTTCATCGTAGGTCAGTTCTATTTCAATGGGACTCCAGATAAATAGCGTCTGTGGAATCCCTTTTTCTCTCACGACGAACATGGGCAAGATGGGAGCGCCTGTCTTTAAAGAGAAGATAGCCGGTCCAGGAGGGGTATAAGCAGTTTTTCCGAAAAATGGGACAGGAAGTCCTCCATAAATTTGTTGTTCATCGGCGATGAGATAGAGAATCTCATTGCGACGGAGACAATTCAAAGACTTTTTAATGGAAGTTGTGGTCGGTTCAGGCGATAAGATTTTTTGGCCTACGATTTCCTGATGTGCATTCAACCTCTTCCATAACGTCGGAAAAGTTTTTTGATTGATCATGAAGTTGATAGAATAGCCCTCCACAGCTAATCGCATTCCCAATAGAGTGAAAGCCCCCAAATGCGCACCCAAAGCGATGACCCCCTTTTTCTTGGCCAAGGCCGCCTCCAGATGTTCTTTCCCCTTAATCCTAATTTTTAAGATGGATTCCTCAAAGGGGGGGGTGTTGGCCATTACATAGACGGCTTCTAGGGGGGTGAGGGTGAAATGGAAGAAGACCTCCTTGGCAAGAGTTTTTATTTCGCCTATATTTTTATCTCTTCCAAAAGCCACAGAGAGATTGCCGATCACCCTTTCTCTGTATTTTTTAACAAAGAAGAAAACAATCGCTCCCATGATCTTTGCCATAAAGGTTAAGCTCTTCGGGGATAGGCGACGAAATACCGGAAGGGAGAAGGTAAGCAGGGCATTGACAAGGAAATCCCCGAGACCACACCTCATTTTTTTAATGGAAGTTTTTCCCATGGGATATTGAGATAAAATAAAGAAGGTTCGAATGCTATCAACATAGATTATTTTAAGCCGGATTTCAATAGATATCCTGCGAACGCCCCCTCACCCTCCCCTCTCCCCCAAGGGGAGAGGGGAGGGTGAGGGGGAACACAGGATTGACCTTTGGAGCTATTTTGTTTATCATCATCCGGAAGATTTCGGAAAGGGCTTTTAAAACAGCTCCTCATCAACCCAATAAACTAAAAATCAACGCCCAAAATGCTCACCATGGTTAAAATGAAAGTTAAAGTTCTCTTAACGAAATACTCCGGTTTGCTTACAAGAATTTCCTCTTCCAGCAAATCATCCTTTGCTTTCTCTATTTGTCTGTTAGCAAATATTCTTTAAAGAAAAATAACTGCCGGGTCTTTGGCTTAAAAGTGGATCCAGACGAAAAAAATCCCCTTGATTGTTCTTTGTATCCCCTTCAACTTGGGGCTCCTCACAAGTTTGTCAGTGACCATGATTTGAATCTTCGTAAATATAGTGCCGCCTTAAGAGAAAAAAAGGGATTCCCTGGGATCCCGAAGCCTGTTATTAAGAAAGTGAATTAGTGCGCCGGGTGCCCCACTCTCTCCACAAGGGGAGGGGAGTATGGAGATCAATCCTTCGATCCCTCAACTTTTCAGAGTTTCTAAAGAGTCCATAGTTAAGAAGACATATTTTTCTGAAGATGTCCCCTAACCCCTCTTTGCCAAAGAGGGGGAATTCCTCCCTTTTGTAAAGGGAGGCGAGGAGGGATTTAGTTTCCAGTGTCAATGAATTCGGAGACCTACGATTGAATATGTCGAGGCAGGGTTATATAGAAAGAAGCATACCTAAAGCTTCCTGAAAGGACTTTTTGTTATATTTTGGAAGACTTTTGTCGAAAGAGCTTCACGTCCCTGTCTCCAATAAGAAAGGCTCGACCTTCTCATGACCGACCAACTTACGGGCATAAACAAGACAGGCTCTGATATCGTCCATCTCGAGCCAGGGGTAACCCTGTAGGATCGTTTCGGGTGTATCTCCGGCAGCAAGCATGCCTAGGACATGTTCTACTGCAAGCCGGCGACCTCGAATTATGGGCTTCCCTCCAAATATTTTTGGGTTCACTGTAATTCGCTCCAAGAGCTTGTTTTCGTCCATAGGTTCCTCCAAACACAGTTATTTCACATTTATACCAAATTCTGCAAGAATTGAACAGATCATTATGATAACAGACGATTATAAAATTATATCAAAATCTGCTAACCTTAGAAATCTCGTAATAAAACCCGCTTGTGTTCGAAGATGGCGAAGACCTCATATGGACCTGGGGACTGGAACGCATGATGAATACCAGGGTATGATCAAGAAAATGGACTAAGAATAAATTCTTCCAGACGTCGTAAACAACCCATTGCCGATCCTCGCACATGAGGATGTTACAAACTTAAGATCGTAATTTGCGACAGCGAGTAATGATGGACAAATTCAACTATTTAATATCTTTAACCTTTCTGAAATATTAAATTTGGCTTGACTTTTTTTATTGTGGCGTTATTATATAAGCTAATATATAGAAACTTATCTAATTTTACTTGTCGGAGTGAACTTATGTTACCTACCTGGATTGAGAAGAGATATAAATATTTATGGGAGGGCTTCAAAGAATCCTCTTTCCGCTTTGAGGATGCCGCCAAGATTC
>CAZEKS010000243.1:0-4196 GCA_964512795.1 uncultured Syntrophaceae bacterium | reverse complement strand
CAGTCGGGTTCCCTGCCTACCGGCAGGCAGGCAAAGTCTTAGAATGCGGTCTTTTAGGAATGGTTAATCGATGCTTTTGGAAAGTGGAGTCATCTCAAGGATATGGAACGCCAGAGTCTCATGCGTAAAGGTTGCCACTCTAAGACTTTTCCACCCGACCGCCTCTTCCGACCTGTTTGGGCCCGGTTTTTATTATTACGACACAGCCTCCTGAGGTGGAGGGTGAAGGTGGGGTGAAGTATTCTTCTATGATTCGTACTTTAACGCCAGACGGTCATTTCCTGTTTATCACGCGCATTGCCCGAATGTTCGGTTACGGATTCCTCTCCGTTGTGCTGGTGCTCTATCTCGAACAAGTTGGATTGAACCAGGTACAAATTGGCCTCCTCCTGACCCTGACCTTAATTGGCGATGCGATCATCTCTTTATGGATTACAACGAACGCTGATCGCATTGGCAGGCGGCGAATGCTAATCATTGGGGCTTTCCTAATGGTTCTTGCTGGCATTTTATTTGCCATCACACGTAACTTTGTGTTCCTTTTGGTTGCAGCCACCATTGGGGTCATCAGCCCAAGTGGTTATGAAGTCGGCCCGTTTTTGTCTATCGAGCAAGCGGCATTATCGCAGATTGTCCCAGACGAAAAACGGACCGGTGTCTTTGCCTGGTATAACCTTGTAGGTTCATTTGCAACGGCGCTGGGTGCCTTGGGCGGTGGAAGTCTGGTTCAGGCCCTGATGGATTCGGGTGTATCTCCTCTGGGAAGTTATCGGGCGATTGTGATTGGCTATGCAATAATAGGAGCGCTGCTGAGTGGGTTATTCACTCGCCTTTCTTCTGCAGTAGAGATTAAGACAGGTGATGATCCATCCAATTCTACCTCTGCGTTTAAAACTCGTTTTGGTCTACATCGCTCACGGGGGGTAGTACTTAAGCTTTCTGCTTTGTTCTCTATTGATGCCTTCGCAGGCGGCTTTGTCTTACAGAGCATCCTGGCCTATTGGTTTCATGTTCGTTTCAATGTTCAACCAGCGATCCTGGGGAGCATTTTCTTTGGAGCTAACATTCTTGCTGGCCTCTCGGCCCTTAGTGCCGCCTGGGTTGCATCTAAGATCGGCTTAATCAGAACCATGGTATTCACTCACATCCCCTCAAATATCTTATTGATATTGGTACCGCTCATGCCGAACTTGCCTTTAGCCATAGGGGTTCTGCTATTGCGCTTCAGCATCTCGCAGATGGATGTGCCAACCCGCCAATCTTACACCATGGCTGTTGTGGCACCTGATGAACGTTCTGCTGCCGCTGGCATCACCGGCATTGCCCGGACGACAGGGGCATCACTGTCGCCTGTTTTTACCGGGCCTCTGCTTGCCAATGCAGCGCTGTTAAGCTTCCCCTTCTTCATATCTGGCGGGCTTAAAATCATTTACGACTTGTTGTTATACCGCAGCTTTCGTGCCATCAAACCTCCAGAAGAAGGCCAGAAGACAGAAGTTTGAGGCTGAGGTTAAGCCATTCCACTCCTTCCTAAAAATTAAAGTTCTAAGACTTTTACACAAGTAGTAACGTAATAATGGATGGCTGTTTACCTATTACTTAGAAAATAGCTTTATTCAATCCCTCCCCACCGTCCGGCGCCAGAGTCCCAATGCCTCGCTTGCGTGAGTAATGAGGCTCTGGACGGCGGCGCCTCCCTTTACGAAAGGGAGGAGTAACCTCCCCCTTTGAAAAAGGGGGATTGAGGGGGATTTTCATCGTTCGCGGGTGACAAACCCTATAAAGGAAGCGAATAAAAGCAGACTAAGAGATAAAACAAAAACCAATCCTGATTTTGACCAGCCTCTCTTCTTCATCGCCCTCTCCCCATTTTGCGTTTGAAGTTCATATTTATGATCCCAATATTCCATCTTTCCATCGTTCCATGCTTCCGATAACGGTGTAGAATCCTTCGTTCTATAGCTTTTAATAAATTTAATTACGTCCCTGATTCCCCGCAGTTAGTATAGTGGCTGAGCTTCCATAGTAGGGCCTTACGTCAATAAAATCAACCTCCTGAGTCGCCTTCTTCAGGTTGTGATGATCAATGACGATAGAAGGCCTTAAGGATTTAGGAAGGCTGCTATTCCCTGCCCAAGGTTGTGTATCCACCATTGCGAGGACATTAAAATTGTGAACCTTCACCTTCTCCAAGGGCCTGATACCAATACCCAATCGACGAATCATCGTCCGATTTTCTGGTCGTGTAATACGTCCTCCGTAAACTATTCTCGAACTAACCGCAAACTTTTTCTTCAAAAGATAGCTCAAAGCCCATCCCGCAGCAATAGCATCTGGGTCGGGATTATTGTGAACAAGGATTAATACCCTCATCCCTTTTACTATCTCTTCCAACTTTTCAAGTCTCTTATTCGCCATTGTGCTTCTCCCAAATATTCTTATTCATCCAGTCTTTAGTTCTCTCCCCGCCTTCTCAACCTCCATAAAGATTTTACCCCCGCTGAATATCCGGATATCCCCGGTCGACTCAGAGATCACGATGGCCAGGGCATTGGTCAAGGCAGTAATGCCTGCCGCAGCACGATGTCTCGCTCCTAACCCCTGGGGGAGATCTTCACCCACTGTGGAAGCTTTAATGTGCCGGCCTGCAGCGAGGATAACCCCATCATCCCGAATCACAAAAGCACCATCAATGCTCGCAAACTCACGGATCGCCTCTTTGAGCCCGGGATCCAAAATGTTCCGTTTCTCCTCCGGAACACCCGCAAAAGGGTTAAAGACCATCTGGCTTGAGAGTTCCATGACTTTCTCGTGATCTCCCAAAACGAATATCGTGCCGAGGGGCTTTCCCTCCTTCCCCTCCTCTGCAAGCTCGAGGACTAAGGTTAGGATATGATCAAAGACATGAGGGGACCCCATGTGACTTGTGATCGTAAGATCCTTGGAAAAAAAGACTTCAAATTCCCGCCCTATGTCCAGGGCTACCAGGCTATCAAGGATTCCGTATCTGGGTGATCCGGAAAGGCAAACCAAACGGTCGCCGGTTTTAATCATTCGATTGGAAAGAGCCAGTATGGCCGCTACTTTAATCTGGCTGTGACGGGTAAGATTTATATTGGGGACCCTTAGGATTCGCTCCTCCGGAGCTTCCATCGCGAGGAGGTCATCAATCACATCCTGGCTTCTCGCTGCCAAAATACATCGGCTTCCCTTGATCAGGGTCTCCATATTTGTTCGAGATTTAATCAGATCCACATAGACCAGAACACCCGTTGCCCCTATTTCACGGGCGATTTCCCGGGCGTGCTTGATCATGGCCTCGTTAATCTTTTCCATGGATGCCCGTTGAGACGAGGGCAACTCCTCAGCCAATTTCTGGTTTCGATTGCTTTGTGATTCCATAAATGAATCCTTTCTCAATAGTGCCTTTCTGCTTTTTTAATATCTTACCAAATATATGTAATACCTTTCAATGTAATTCAGAATTCTCCTTTTGAAAAAGTTTTGGACCAGGTTAAATTATTTTTAAAAGGACTCTAAAAATGATTAATGGAGCGTCTCACTCTATCTGCTTGACATATTAGCATAGCGTGGTAAAGTTAAAACATAGGAGGCAAAAGTGATTGATTATCGATTGGTCTCCAACCTCGCCCCTTTCTTTTGGGGTTTCGATATTTCTCCCCCCATTTTCCCCAAAATCAAGCCCTAATCACGCAATTTCATTGTTTATGTTTTTATGTTAGAGAGGATGAGTCCAGTAACCAGCTAAATTCTTAAAAATGAAGATTTTAGAATAATTTTGGAGTGAGTTGTTTAACCTTCTCTAACAACCGGAGGCATCCCACTCGAAATTCGGAACCAATGCTCATTTGAATTTCAAGCTTCGCAACGGAACGTCCAATGGGCTATAATAATTTTATGTATTGTTCAGAGAACTCAGGCGGACCAACCTTACCCCCTCTTGAGCCAGGTTTACCGCGATAGGGAATGCCGGTTAAACAATCCGATAAAATCATGGAGGTATTGATGAAAAGGAAATCGGCCCCAGTTTTCTTATTCTTCATTGTGATGACGCTCCCATTCAGTCTTTGCTTCAATTCAGAGGCGCAGTCTCAGCAGCAACTGCCTATGGATACGAAAGAGATCCAGCAGGTGATCGAACTCCTGGAAAATCCTGAGGCTGCCAATAAACTCGC
>CAZEKS010000242.1:0-4197 GCA_964512795.1 uncultured Syntrophaceae bacterium | reverse complement strand
CGAAAGTCGGATTCCTTCTTCAAAGAGTTTCAAAGATTCTTCCAGAGGAATATCCCCTTCCTCTAATGTAGAAACTATCTTTTCCAGTTTACTGAGCGCATCTTCAAATTTTTCTTTTGGCATTCCCACACCTTGTCTGCTCTGCCTCCCCCCAAGCCATAGGATGGAGGCTTAAAAATTCAATTTAAATTTTAATTTTATATCTTTAAACCTATGATCGTCAAGCCTCTTCGGCTTTTTCTTCCGTTTTTTCTACACCACAGAGTAAGACCCCTTTATCGAGCCTCACCTCCACTTTATCTCCCCCTTTCACATGGGAAGCATCTCTTAAGATTTGCAGCGAAGGGAACTTACGTGTAATGCTATACCCTCTTTTAAGGATAGACAGGGGGCTTAATGAATCTAACTTTCCTAAAGTCCCTCCAACTTTCTGCCGTTGAATCTCAATGGAATGTTTCACGTTTTGCTCCAAACGCCTCCTTGCCTCTAAAATAGATGATCGCAGGGTTTTTGCCCTCTGCATTGGATTTCGAAGGAGTAGACTTTCACTGAGATGCAGGCACTTTTCTCCCTTTCTTTCAAGAGTCCATGATGTTAAAAGACGCAGTCGGTTGACAAAATCATCCAGCCTTAAAAAATACTCCTCCACCCTCTTTCCAGGTTCTTTAAAAATCTTTTTGAGATGGGATAAATGGGTTCGATATTCTTGTAACATCTGCAGCGTTTGGTTCTCCAAACGTCCCCCTAAATAATGAAGGATGTTTTTCATTTCCCTTTTATCCCTGACCACCAGTTCTGCCGCAGCAGAGGGTGTGGGGGCTCTTAAATCGGCTACAAAATCTGCGATGGTGTAATCGGTCTCGTGTCCTACCGCAGAGATGATAGGGATTTTAGAGCGATCAATCGCCCTGGCCACCACTTCCTCATTAAAAGCCCATAGGTCCTCGAGCGATCCTCCTCCCCGGCCAACAATCATGACATCCACATCTGTAAATCTATTGAAATCATGTATGGCCTCAGCGATCTCTGAGGAAGCCCCCTCCCCTTGAACCCGAACCGGATAGAGAAGGATATGAAGATTCTTAAATCGTCGCTCAAGAATATGCAGCATATCCTGAATGACGGCTCCGGTAGGAGAGGTGACGATTCCAATTTTTTGTGGAATCATGGGAATTGGTTTTTTTAGGGCCGGATCAAAAAGTCCCTCCCTCTCAAGTTTTTCTTTTAATTGGAGAAAAGCCAACTGAAGGGCCCCCATTCCTTTGGGCTCTATAGATTCCAAAATCAGCTGATAGTCTCCCCTCTTTTCATAAAGACTGACTCTTCCTCTCCCGATGACGTAAAGCCCATCTTCTGGGACGAAACGAAGGGTTCGAGCTTGCATCTTAAAGAGGACGGAACGAATCTGGCTGAAATCATCTTTCAAAGTGAAGTAGATGTGTCCAGAGGGGGGGATCCGAAGGTTTGAAATCTCTCCCTCGATCCAGACATCAGGAAATCTATCTTCAAGAATATCTTTGATCTCTCGAGTGAGTTCTGAGACGGTCAGGATATATCGAAGGGGGAGATCCATCTGTTCTTTAAATCCTTCAAAAAATTTCGTTATTTTAATATAACAGAAAGGGGGGAAACTGTAAAACTTGACAGGCTGTTGAAGAGGCTAACATTACTCAAACTGTCATGCCGAACTCGTTTCGACATCTAATGAATTCAACGCATTATGAGACCCTGAAATAAGTTCAGGGTGACAACAAAGACTTTTCAACAGCCTGCTAAGGATTGACCAATTCGACGGGGTCCGAACTTCGATGTTCAGGTGGGGAGAGATGGTTTGCTCAGGGTCACCCCTGAGCAAATTTCTGCATGCTGACCAGGAAGTCGAAGGATTGACTAAAAAGGGGGATAGGGTTATAAATTTCGAATAGTTGAACTGGAGGATATAACTTTGGGAACTTTTTCTTTGGATGAAATGAAGAGAATGGCGAAGGCCATCTTTTCAAAGGCCCTCACTGCAGTCGATCCATCCAAAATTCTGAAAGACAGAATTCGAATTCAAAGGGATCGTCTATCCATCAGGATGGAAGGGGATTCAGAAAAAGTTTTTGATTTAAATACCTTTGATAAGATATTCCTTATTGGTTCTGGCAAGGCCTCCAATGCTATGGCCCGGGTGATTGAAGAAATTTTTGGAGATCGGTTGACCAAGGGAGTGATCACCACAAAATATGGACATCTGCTCCCTCTTAAGAAAACTAAAATCATTGAAGCGGGACATCCCATTCCTGATCAGAAGGGCTACGAAGGAGCAAAAAAGATCCAGCGCATGCTGAAAGAATCGGGACCCAAAGACTTGGTGATTTTTCTCCTTTCAGGGGGCGGTTCAGCTCTCCTTCCATTTCCGGCCGGCCATATCGATCTTAAAGAAAAACAAGAGGTCACTCAACTCCTTCTGGATTGCGGGGCCGACATTAAGGAAATCAACACCATCCGGAAGCATATCTCTATGATCAAAGGAGGATGGCTTGCCAAGTGGGCTTATCCTTCCACGGTCATCGGGTTTATCTTGTCCGATGTCGTGGGAGATCAACTGGATGTCATTGGCTCTGGCCCTACTGTTCCAGACCCCTCCACCTTTGAAGAGGCTTGGGAGATCTTGAAAAAATATAATTTGCTTAAGGAAATTTCCCTTTCGATTCAAAAACATCTCCAATCAGGAAAAGAAGGGAAAGTTGAAGAGACACCAAAACCTGGAGAGGTCGTTTTCGAGAAAGTCTATAATAGCCTTATTGGATCGAATATCCTTGCCCTCCTGGAAGCCAAAAAGGAGGCTGAATCTCTTGGGCTGAACGCCGTTATCCTCTCTTCTTCGATCGAAGGCGAAACCCGGGAAGCGGCTCGATTTCATACTGCCGTTGCAAAAGAAGTAATTTCCAGTGAGAATCCCATCCCAAGGCCTGCCTGCATTCTTTCTGGAGGCGAAACCACTGTTACCATAAAGGGCAATGGTCTCGGAGGAAGAAACCAGGAATTTGTTTTGGCAGGAGCTTTAGAGATCAGCGGGATCGAAAAGGTGGTCATCCTGAGTGGAGGGACGGATGGATCGGATGGACCCACGGGTGCTACAGGGGCGTTGGCTGACCATACTACCGTCCAGAGAGCGAAAACCATGGGTCTGAATCCGAAGGCCCATCTTGAGAACAACGATGCTTACCCTTTTTTTCAAAAATTAGGAGACCTTTTGATCACCGGACCGACTCACACCAATGTGATGGATGTGAGGGTACTTCTGGTAGATTAAATCTGAAATGGATGAATAAAAATGACAAATGTCAAAGCTCCAAAGAATACAGAATAGTGTTAGAATGGAATATTGGAATGATGGGTATTTTCAGAGCTAAATTCCCCCGTTGTTCTACCATTATTCCATCATTCCATTATTTCGGTCCCTTTGAATTTCGGCATTCATTTAGCATTACACATTTCTTAAGAAAGGGAGATACCCATGTATGAGATTTCCGTCCATTCCCATTTCTCCGGTGCCCATCGATTACGTTATCTTCACGGAAAATGCGAAGAACTTCATGGTCACAATTGGAGAGTGGAGGTCTCTATCGTATCCAACCGGTTAGGGAAGGAAGGGGTGGTCATCGATTTCGGAATCTTGAAACAGAAGGTTGAAAAAGTCTTGAAGCCTCTGGATCATACTTACCTCAATGATCTTGCTTATTTTTCAGGGATTGAACCCTCTTCTGAAAATATTGCAAAATATATTTTTGATAGACTAAAAAGTGACCTGAAGGGGTACCCTGGGACCCTTAAAAAGGTGACAGCATGGGAGTCTGAGATTTCCAGCGCCACCTATTTCGGGAGAGTGCCATGAATGATATTCAGAATCAAAGGGATCATCGAAAAATTGAGATCAATAAAGTCGGGGTTAAGAATATCCGTTACCCCATCACGGTTTTAGATAAAGCAAAGGGCTTCCAACACACGGTCGCCAACGTCAATATGTTTGTGGACCTGCCTCATCGCTTCAAGGGGACCCATATGAGCCGTTTTGTGGAAATCCTGAATAAACACAGAGGGGATATTGCCATCAAGACCTTCTCAAAAATTTTGACAGAAGTTAAAAGGAAGCTGAGAGCCAAGACCGCTCACTTGGAAGTTGAATTCCCTTATTTCATCGAAAAAGAAGCT
>CAZEKS010000241.1:0-4226 GCA_964512795.1 uncultured Syntrophaceae bacterium | reverse complement strand
TCGGTCGGGCAAGGATATCTCCAAAGTTTTACAAATGCGATCATTTGAGAGGGTAAGGGTAACAGAAGTCTGTAAGTACTCAAGATGTATCAAAGTTTTTCATCGTCAGTAGTTAACGTGAAGAGGTACCGCCCTGCCTTCGCCGAAGCGGCTACGCGCAGGCAGGTGTAAAACTTTTGCGACATCCCTGCCCGCCCTTTGCAAGGGGGGCAATTTTTCACTCCATCCCTCTCTCCTCAGGGGAGAGGGGAAGGGTGAGGTGAACAATTGGTATAAGATGAGGGGATGAGGGGATAAGAAGAAAGTAAAGAACCCCGCCCACAGGGCGGGGCTTTAAAACCTAAATTCTAAAACCCAAAACCGAGATCCCGAAACAAGTTCGGGATGACAAAAAGACCAGAACCGAACCGTCATGTCATGCTGAACTTGTTTCAGCATCTGATTTGTTTTTTCTGCTTTCAGCAGACGCACCTTTCATCCCCGTCCACAGGACGGGGTTTTCAGATGCGGTCTTAATAATATATGTAGAACATCATACATAGTGAATTCGATCAGAGCACAATGAAAAAGCAGACGGAACTCTTTAAGAAAAAAGAAAAAGAATTGTTCAAGAGAGAGGCTCCCCTTGCCGATCGGATGAGGCCTCGGACATTGGATGAATTTGTTGGCCAGGATCACCTCTTGAGTCAGGGAAAGGTTCTCCGTCAGGCGATCGAATCCGATCATCTTCCTTCTATGATTTTATGGGGACCTCCGGGGTCTGGCAAGACAACCTTAGCGATGATCGTCGCCACCACCACGGGGGCTCAATTCCTTGCCTTCAGTGCTGTCCTCTCCGGGGTGAAAGAGATCAAAGCAGTTGTCCAAGAGGCAGAAGAAGAATGGAAATATAATAAAAGGCGGACAATCCTTTTTGTGGATGAGATCCATCGATTCAACAAAGCTCAGCAGGATGCTTTCCTTCCCCATGTGGAGAAAGGGACCATCACCCTCATTGGAGCTACGACGGAAAATCCGTCTTTCGAAGTCATCTCGCCTTTGCTCTCCCGTTCTAAAGTCTTCACGTTAAATCCCTTGACAGAGAAAGAGGTTGAAGTGATCTTAAGCCGGGCCTTGACGGATAAAGAAAGGGGATTGGGCAAATACCAGACTGCGATTGAGCCAGAGGTCATCAGAGGCATTTGCCAGTTGGCTGATGGAGATGCCAGGGCGGCCTTGAATACGTTGGAAATGCTTGTCTTGACAACTTCCCCGGACCAAGAGGGCATTCGTCAGATCGAGAGAGAGGATCTCAAAGAGGTTCTTCAGAGGAAAGCATATCTTTACGACAAGTCCGGGGAAGAGCATTATAATCTCATCTCGGCTTTGCATAAGAGCCTGAGAGGGAGTGACCCTGATGCAGCCCTTTATTGGCTTGGGAGAATGCTGGAGGCTGGAGAGGATCCGCTCTACATTGCGCGCCGGATGATCCGGTTTGCCTCAGAAGATGTGGGGATGGCAGATCCTCAGGCCTTACAGGTGGCGGTTGCCGCTCAGGAGGCCTTCCATTTTGTCGGCCTGCCGGAAGGGAATTTGGCCCTTGCCCAGGCGGCTGTCTACCTGGCCACGGCTCCGAAATCGAATGCTCTCTATACAGCATACCAGAGGGTTCAGAAGGATGTTCGAGAAACCGAGAATATGCCTGTTCCGCTTCATATTCGAAATCCTGTTACCTCTTTAATGAAGGATCTTGGATATGGAAAGGATTATAAATACCCCCATGATTATCAAGACCACTTCGTTGAAGAGGAATATCTTCCTGAGAACCTCAAAGGAAGGATTTACTATCACCCGACCGAACAGGGGTTTGAGAAGGAGATCAAAAAGAGGTTGGAATGTTGGAGGAGGAAGAAAGGTGAAAAAGATAAGTAGGGACTCTTTAGGATCGGACCAAGTCACCTCATTGATTCTTAAACAGATGTCTCCCAATAGAAGGCATTTTCTTGTCTTACGTACCTATTTTTACCCTGAAAATTAAAGCTCTTATCAAAGAAAGCATTATGAACTGTTTCTCCGTCTGGAAGCAAGATGACACGGAGAAACTTGCTTTCCTCCCCGATCTTTTTCCACTTTTGGACTCTCTTATCCGATTGAACCTCCGTATAGTTGGGATTCTTAATTGTCTCTTCAATTCATTCTATCTTTATTTCAGCACGATCAGGTCTCTATTTGGTATAGAGAAAATATTCGGCAAATTTCATCTTCTGTTTTCTTGTGGACGCGAAGGCCCACCGGGAGCCGGATTTATCGGCGATCCGGTGGAGCTGTTATGCCATGCTTAAATCATCATCACATAAAGAGTTGTCACCAGTTGAGCTATGGACACAAGCAAAATAGTTACTAGTATAAACTTTGAAATAGGTTTATTAAATTCAGCACGGCCCTTTTGTAGAAAGTATGTATGGACAGTAAAAGCGAAAATACCGCCGAAACACAGAACTAATGAAAAAATGAGGCCCTGTGATGTATGTCTGGAGACTAATATCAATCCCCAAAGAATGAGAAGCAAGAGCGGAAAATGAAGTAGCAAAAAGCCGGTAAGACCGCCGGGAAGCTTGAATAGTTCCCATTCCTTCCAGTAGGCGGAATCAATTTCGTGGTTTATTAGCAACACTGAATTAGCCAGGTATAGCCATAATAGCAGATCAGCCATCAAAGGGTCCCTTTCTTATTTCTGATTTCGTCGCATAACGAGTCTGTAGAAAAAACCCCTTAGTACGATTAGGAGGTGGTTTTCGGGGGTGCCTTGGCCCCTCACCAGCATGAAACCGTCGCATACAGAGCATCCTGAGAAGTTATATTTTCTTCCAACTCACCGGATTCGATCGAGATTGACTTTTTCTGCAGCTGCAACGGCAGCGCTAAGCGGCACGGCGCTTCAAGCCGCGCCCGCTTGAGTGTTTTATCAATCGCTGAGTCGACCGTGTTAATTTTAGGAGCGATCTTAGCGCCTCATTCACCGCAGAAGAATCACTGAAAGCCTTGCCTACATCCGGTTCAAGGACGACAACGTTAGCCCCTTCCTGCAACAATCGCTTGTAATACTTGCCACGGACAGCTTTAGCATAGTCAAAGTCGTATTCGGGGCGCAACTCATCACGGTCGTTTTCTAATCTAGTTTTCATGTTTCTTCCTTTCACGCGCAGTTGCACGCCGCGCGCTGATGATACGAAAGGCTTTTCCCCTTTCTGTATGCGATACAACAAGCAAACGGCCTCGAGAGGAAAAACCTATGGTGATTAATCTCTGCTCTCCAACTGATTGATCAGGGTCACCAAAAGTTGCCGATAATGAATCATAAAACACGGTTACTGCTTCTTCAAAGGCCACCTTGTGTTTCTTATAGTTCCTTTTTGCTTTTTCTGGATCCCATTCGAGCTGCATCGAGAAACCCTGCTCCCATCTCAGATTTTGCGCCTTCGGGCGATTCGCTGCAGCCGCTGATTAGCGCTTTTGTGACTCAACTACTTCTTGTTAACTCCCCCGATATCATTAAGTCGCTGTTCTGTCTCAAAAACTTTTACGAATCGATAACCCGTAATCTCATACCCTAAAGTTCTGTAGAATGTATGGGCATCCTCTTCTCTGCCGAATCCACTTACTAGCCATGTGCCTTTGCACTTGTTTGCTTTTGCCAGAGCCTCAGCGTATTCCATCAACCTCCGACCAATACCTCTTCTCCTGGCTTGCGAAAGGGTCACAATAACACTGATTTCCCCGTATCGACTCTTTTCCTCGATATTCTCCCGGATGCGAAATCCAAGCATACCTTGAATCTATCCATCAACTTCGCATACGTGGAGTTCATCAATTGCGCTCATTTCAATAAACGAAATTCGGTCTTGGATCGTGTCATCATTGGTGGGCTGCCCGGTTAATTCTTCAAACAACTTGCCAATTGCTTCAGCATCTGATGCTTGAACCGGCCTAATCAGCATTTGTGTTGACTCCGCGTCTCATCTCTCAATCTGGCATGTGCTTTCTCGATAGCTTTGCGCACAACTTATTTTTTAAGCTTATTCTGTGTATGTTGTCATATTATAGTTGTTGAAGAAGGGTTGTCAAGGAATTGTAATTTGTATTGAGGCTAAAAACAGTTTTTTTCCTATATGTCATGCTGAACTTAGTTCAGCATCTCACAGAATAGGGCCCTTTGAGACCCTGAAACGAGTTCAGGGTGACAAAAA
>CAZEKS010000240.1:0-4227 GCA_964512795.1 uncultured Syntrophaceae bacterium | reverse complement strand
CATGTGGGGATGTCCAACCTTGGATTTCAGACCCTTTATCAGATTTTAAACGCTGATGAGAATGTGGTTTGTGAAAGAGCCTTCCTTCCTGAGCCAGAAGATCTTCAAGAATATCGCAATACCCAAACCCCTCTTTTCTCATTAGAATCACAAAAACCTCTCTCCAGCTTCGATATCTTAGCTTTCTCCATCTCCTTCGAGAACGATTTTCTCAATGTCCTTACGCTTTTGGACTTAGCCCATATCCCATTAGAGAGCTGTTTTCGTAAGGGAAGATATCCATGGGTGATTGCTGGAGGGGTTGCCGTTTTTTTAAATCCAGAGCCCATGAGTGAATTCTTTGACCTCTTTATTCTCGGAGAGGCGGAAGAGGTGATGGGAGAATTCTTAGAGGTCTGTCGTCAAACTCTATCAGATAAAAGGAAAAGGAAAAAGGACGATTTTTTAAGGAATCTAGGTAAGCTGGAGGGGGTTTATGTTCCAAAATTTTTTCGAGTGACCTATGCTGAAAATGGAAAGATAGAGGCAATGGATCCCGAGCCAGGATTCCCCAGGAAGGTCAAGCGGAGATGGGTCCCAAAGCTCGATCAATTCCCAACCCGATCCACTCTTTTCACTCCGGACACGGAGTTTAAAGAGATGGCTTTGGTGGAGGTAAACCGGGGCTGTCCCAGGGGTTGCCGTTTCTGTGCCGCTTGTTATGTTTATCATCCTTTTCGAAACCGAAGCCTTTCCTTTCTGGAATCGATTTCAAAGGAAGCCCTTTTAAAAGAGCATCGGATTGGTTTGACCGGGACTGCGGTCTCCGACCATCCTCAGCTCATCCCATTGTGTCAGAGTATCCTCTCTCAACAAGGAGGGATTTCTGTATCTTCCTTGAGAGTAGATGCCGTCACTCCACCGCTGATTCAGTGTCTGAGGAAGGGTGAAGACCGCACAGTGGCCATTGCCCCTGAGGCAGGTTCGGAAAGACTCCGAAGGATGTTGAAGAAAGGTTATTCCGAAGAGGAGATTTTAAAATCCATCGATGTTCTGGTCGAAAATGGTCTTTCCCAGATCAAATGCTATTTTTTAGTGGGCCTTCCCTCTGAGACCGAAGAGGATGTCAAGGAAATTCTCTCACTTGCGAAAAGGATTCGGCATCAGATTCTATCAAATCAAAAGAATCAAAAGAAGAGGTGGCGGTTAGTTTTAAGCGTCAACCCTTTTATCCCGAAACCAGCCACTCCCTTTCAGTGGGTGCCTTTGGAGGAGATAGGGGAGTTGAAGAAGAAGTTAAAGATGATTCAAAGAGGGGCTCAAGGTGAGAAAGGGATGGAGATGATCCATGACCTTCCCAAGTGGGCTTATGTTCAGGCCTTGCTCTCAAGAGGAGATCGGAGGGTGGGGAAGATATTGATGGCAACACATCGGTCTCAGGGAAATTGGAACCAGGCCCTTCGGGAGACAAGTACCAACGCTGATTTCTACGTCTATCGAAAAAGGGATTTGGATGAAATTTTCCCTTGGGATTTCATCGACCATGGTATCTCGAAAGAACAATTGAAGGCAGAGTATTTGAAGGCGATGAAAGAAGCGGGAATTTCAATATAGGAAGAAAGCAGTAAGCAGGAGGCAGAAGGCAGAAAGTTCAAAGACGAGATGATGCTGTTGATAGGGAGATTTTTGACGGACACGTGACACGCTTGCGCGCCAAAGCGCCTGCCTGCGCGAAGCCGCTCCGGCGGAGGCAGGCTACAGCGCGCAGGCACGGTCGCGATAAGAAGGAGACTCCAGAATGAATGTGGAAAAGGTTTCTTTCCAGAGCGAGGGACAAAGAATTTCAGGAATTCTCCATCTTCCTGACGAAAAGAACCCACCCTGCGTGATTGCCTCTCATGGCCTTCTCTCCAGCAAGGATAGTGAAAAGTATATTGCTCTGGGGGAGCGGATGTCCGGGGAAGGAATGGCGATGCTTCGGTTCGATTTTAGAGGGATAGGAGAAAGCGAGGGGAGGGAGGAAGACAATACGATCAGTAAAAAGATCGCCGATCTGTGCGCAGCGATTGATTTTGTAAGATCTTATCCGGGTCTGGGAAATCGGATTGGGTTAATCGGATCGAGCCTTGGAGGTTTTCTTTCCTTGATTAAAGCCTCGGGGGATAAAGAGATGAGAGCGGTCGTGATCTGGGCGACCCCCCTTCACTTAGATGATCTTGGAGCAAAAAGGCAGGAGGAGGATCATCCCCTCCCTCCAGATGCCTTTTTTGAAGATCTTCCGAAACACCGGTTGGTCCCTCTTTTACATAAGGTCTGTCGCTGTCTTGTCATCCATGGAGAGGAAGATGAACTTGTTCCCATGGATCAAGCTCTGGGAATCTTTTACAATTTGGGCGTCCCCAAAGAGCTTCATGTGGTCGGTGGCGCAGACCACCGTTTGACCGATCCGGCGCATCGCCAGCGGGCCATCGAGCTCAGTATAGAGTGGTTTAAGAAATATCTGTAACAGGAGTGTGTAAACAAGGTTCAATCACAGATAACGTTCAAGGCCAAAAGAAGTACGATAGGATTTGGATGCAAAGTTTTTAGCCGGTGTTATCTGCTGCTGCGGGCAAAAATTATTCTGAATCAGGAAACATTTTTTTATAAAGTCTATCACTTATTCTGAACCCAAAATCTATTAATTGCTCAACAAGTTTCTTTTTATCAATAGCGAATCCCCTCTCAATTGCTAAATCTATAATCCCCAAGACTCCCATTGTATTTATACCCATTAATACTGCCATGTCTCTTGCTGTCCTCTCATCTATCAAGGCATATTGAAGCTCTAATTCTTTGCAAAGAATAATAACCTCGGCTTCTCCTTTCCCTAAGATTGTGGTCAAAGCACTAATAGCTACATTATCATTTACAGTTTTCTCTAATATCCACCCATCTTTTAACGCAGATTCCGTCTCATCAGAACCAACCTCACCTTTCCCCTTAACCACAACCTCATCATATACAGCCTGTGGGATGTATGTCTCTGAAAACAGTTCTTTTAATAATCCGAACTGTCCCACCTGTGCGAGTGCAATAAGACAACTGCTGTCTACTGCAACCCGAATCGCCTTCATTTCTTAACCCCTTTGCGATATCTGGCTATTACTTGCTGATCTCTTTCAAAATCCTTCTCGGCATATTCATAAGCAGGTCTGCCATGTTCCTTTAAAACCTCTATAAACCGAACCCTGCTTAATTCTGAAAGCTCTGTTGCCTTTCCGAGTGATATAGACTTTTCCTGAAATAATAGAATAGCCAGTGCTATTTTTAGCTTCTTTTTAACCTCTTCTGGTTTCTCTAATCCCCTCATTGCAAATATTATGTCTTCTGGAAGGTCTATCTCTATTCGTTCAGTTTTGTTTGTTGCCATTGTTTTAACCTCCTTTCAATTGCTCCAACCGAATTATAACAGATTGAAGTCAGTGATGGGCAAAATTCTTTGACAAATTAAAAATCGAGTGCTCGGTAATTCTTGGCATTGTAACTCCCAACCGCCGGGACATCCGGACCGAATTCTTAACAAGGGGGTTCATACTGTCAGAAGTTTCCGATCTACCTCACCTTTCTTGACCACCGGAAGAGCAATATTAAGCAAAGCGATCACAGCGGATACAAAGAAATATGAACCTCTGGTACATACTTTTTCTCGCTCTTGACGTGGCAAGTTCGGTTTCTGCAGAAAATCTATTTTCTCTTTCCGCAAACACAATTCTTCAGTAAGATCTTGAATCTCCGACGTCTGAGTAGCCAGCGAACTGAGCAACTTGAGTTCAGTATCGTGACTGGGATACACCTTTCCTTCTTCCAACTTGGATAGTAAAGATACTTTTTGCTCATCGCTGAGTTCGCCTGAACCCTCGATTTCAGAACCGAGCCTATTTAGCAACAGCCCATGCACAAATTCTTGGCCAGCTGAAATCTGGTGCGTTTTCTCGTTCATCGTCTCTCACACTACCTTCGCAGGCCCTACCTGCGATGAGCAGATAACGTTCAAGCGTAAGCGGCGTTGCCCGTCCCGTAAGGGTTGGCGCAAAATTTGATGCCTTTTCAAATCTTGTGACAAAGGGCAATGTCGCGGTAATATAGATTTTCCAATGATCGCTTACGCTGTGTTATCTGAAGGCTGCCGTCATGTCTTTTCGTATGCTTTTATAAAATCGTCTCTTGAAATGCCCGCTTGCGTGCAGATTGTCCTTAAGGTAGAAG
>CAZEKS010000239.1:0-4236 GCA_964512795.1 uncultured Syntrophaceae bacterium | reverse complement strand
CATAGACATCAGGCGTCCACATATGAAAAGGAACAGAAGCAATCTTGAAGCCGAAACCAATGGTGAGAAACACGAGGCTCATCAGAAGCATCGGACTTCTCAAAAGACTCTTGGAGGCGATATAAGCGGCGATATCCTTCAGATAAAGGGATCCTGTGGCGCCATAGATGAGGGCGATGCCATAGAGGAGGAATCCTGTGGCAAAAGCGCCCAAGAGAAAATATTTCAATGCCGCTTCCACCGACCTTTTATCCTCTCGCATCATTCCAGCCAGGATATAGATGGAAATGGACATCGTTTCCAGCCCGAGGAAGATGATGATCAAATGAGACCCCGCTGCCATCAGCATCATCCCGAGGGTCGCAAAAAGGATCAGGGCATAATATTCCCCAAACTCTATCATTTCCCGATGGATGTAACCAATAGAGATCAGAACAGTTAAAAAGGCGATGATCAGAAAAGTGATCTTGAAAAAAAGAGCATATCCATCCGAGATGAACATTCCTTCAAAACCGGATCTCACAAATCCCATCTGAGGATAAGTATAAACAAAGGCAAACACAATCCCAATGAGGGTAATAAATCCAAGGTACCCCTTTCTCTCTCCTTTGGGTAAAAAGACGTCCAACAGAAGCACCAAGAACCCGAAAGCGGTGATGATGATCTCCGGTGCAATGAGATAGAGGTCAATCTCTGGTATTTTCATTAAAAATCCTCCGCTATTCCTTGACGCGGGGAATATATGACTCGGTGACACGGTGAAAAATCTATTATTTCTCTGTCTCCGTGTCCCCCTATCTCCGCGTCTCCTTATTTATCTTTAATTTCTGCCAGCACCTTCGGCGTCGGAAGGTCTGCCTTCATCTCAACCTTCCCTTTGAAATCCGTTATAAACTTTTCCACGCTGGCGTCCATCTTACTGAAAAAAAGTTTTGGATAAATACCCATGAGAAAGATCAGGATCACCATCGGAACGAGAATGGTAATTTCTCGAGCATCGAGGTCTTTCAGCTTTTCATTTTCAGGCCGGGTGATCTTTCCAAACATTACCCTTTGAAACATCCACAGCATATAGGCGGCTCCTAAAACAACCCCTGTGGCAGCCAACACCCCGTAGACGATATTGGATTGAAAAGCGCCAAGCAGGATCAGTAACTCCCCCACAAATCCATTCGTCCCGGGCAGGCCGATCGATGAGAGGGTCACGATCATGAAGAAGACAGCGTAGATCGGCATTACCTTCGAGAGTCCTCCAAAGTCCGCAATCAAACGGGTATGGCGGCGCTCATAGATCATCCCGACGATCAAGAAGAGAGACCCCGTGCTGATGCCGTGGTTGAGCATCTGATAGATCGAACCTTGAATGCCTTGCATATTGAAAGCAAACATCCCAAGCATGACATATCCCAGATGGCTCACGCTCGAGAAGGCAACCAGTCGCTTCAGATCGGGTTGCATCATCGAAACCAACGCCCCGTAGATAATTCCAATGATCGCAAGGACTGAGACAAGGGGCATGAGGTCAAATGCTGCATTTGGGAAAAGGGGTATGGCAAATCGGATGAACCCATAGGTTCCCATCTTCAGCAAGACACCTGCCAGGATCACACTTCCGGCGGTCGGCGCCTCGGTATGGGCATCGGGCAACCAGGTGTGAAAGGGAAACATCGGAACCTTGATGGCAAAGGCCAGGGCAAAGGCTCCAAAGAGCCAGTACTGGGTCCCGACGGGTAATCCCAATTTATAGAGTTCGAGCACGTCAAAGGTGGATACACCGGTTGTCCTCTGATTGAGGAAATAAAGGGCTAAGATCGCCACGAGCATCAGCACGCTGCCAGCCATGGTAAAGAGGAAGAACTTGATGGCTGCATAAATCCTCCTTTTGGGATCACCCCAGACGCCGATGAGCAGGTACATCGGAATCAGCATCACTTCCCAGAAGACATAAAAAAGGATGAGATCGAGGGCCACCAGGGCGCCAATCATTCCTGTCTCAAGGAAGAGAAATGAGATCATGAATTCTTTCACCCGGGAGGTGATCGCTGTCCAGGAGCATAAAATACAGAGGATGGTCAAAAAGGTGGTCAGGAGGACCAGAAGGAGACTGATGCCGTCAATGCCTAATTTGTAGCTGATCCCATAGCTCTGAATCCACCAATAATTCTCCACGAATTGCATCGCTGCTGTCTTGGAATCGAAGGCGAAGAAAAGAGGCAGCGAGAAGATGAATTCGACCAGGGTGAAGATCAAGGTGACCACTCGAATGGTGCCGGGTTTCTCTTTATTGATAAAGAGGAGGACAATGGCGCCCAGGATTGGAAAGAAGATCAACAGCGATAGAATGGGAATACCCAAGATTGTCATGAAACCAACTCCTTTTTTTAAACGAATGACACAAATGACAGCAAATTAGGCGAATAAAGAATTCAATTCGATTCATTCGGTTTCATTCGGTCTATTCGGTTATTCAATAAAAAATCGCGCGCACGATATAATAGGCTACGAGGACGATCCCCCCAATGACCATTGAAAAGGCATAGTTTTGAACCAAGCCGGTCTGCATCTTTCTTATCGTTCCCGAGAGCACACCGATGAAATAAGCAATGCCATTGACCGTCGCATCGATGACAAATTCATCGAACCCTTTCCAGAGTCCGGTACCCAACTTTTTAAGAGAGTTGATGAAAAGGATTTCATAGAGTTCGTCGACGTAATATTTATTGAAGACTAATTTGTAGAGTTCCTTCCACTTCTCCGCCACCATTTTGGGAAGGGCTGGATTCTTCACATAGAAGAGATAAGCGATGCCAATCCCGATGAGGGCAATGACCACAGAAACCGCCATCATGAAGAACTCAACTGAGGTAGAATGTCCTCCCGCCTCTCCTCCAGACGCCCAAGCCTGTGAGATGAGCGTGATCCCGGCATGAGCTTTGGCCGGCTCAGCCCCACCTCCTAATACGGGAGCGAGGAATTCATGGATGTGATTGGCTCCTCCTAAAATATGGGGAACACCTATATAACCTCCGATGATGGAGAGCACGGCAAGAACCATCAGAGGAACGGTCATGATTTTGGGGGATTCATGGATATGATGTGCCACATGCTCATCGACCCTGGACTGACCAAAAAAAGTCATGAACAGAGCCCTGAACATATAAAAGGCCGTCATTCCAGCAGCCACGGCAGCCACCCCCCACAAGATGAAATGGCCATGGGAACTGGAGAAGGCTTGCCAGAGAATTTCATCTTTGCTGAAGAATCCAGACAGGCCAGGAATGCCCGCTATGGCCAGCGTGGCAAAGAAGAAAGTCCAGAAGGTGATAGGAATCTTTTTCCTGAGAGCTCCCATTTTTCTCATATCCAATTCGCCACTCAGGGCATGCATCACGCTTCCGGCCCCGAGAAAGAGAAGCCCCTTGAAGAAGGCATGGGTCATCAGATGGAAGATTCCAGCGCTGTAGGCGCCCACTCCCACGCCCAGGAACATATATCCCAACTGGCTAATCGTAGAATAGGCCAAAACTTTCTTGATATCGTTCTGGCAGAATCCAATCGAGGCCGTAAAGATGGCTGTGGCCACACCGACGATGGCCACGATCGCCATGGCGATGGGCGCCATGGTGTAGAGCACATTGCATCGGGCAACCATGTAGACTCCTGCGGTCACCATGGTGGCCGCATGGATCAGGGAGCTGACCGGTGTCGGACCTTCCATGGCATCAGGAAGCCACACATATAGAGGAATCTGCGCTGATTTTCCGCAAGCCCCGATGAAGAGGAGGATCGTGATGGCAGTTACGGTTCCAGAATCCAGCAGGTGAGCGTTAGCGAAGACTTCGCTAAAATTCAGTGTCCAAATCCCGTGTTTTCCGAGACTGGTGAAGAGGAGGAACATCCCGATAATGAATCCAAAGTCACCCACCCGGTTGACCACAAAAGCCTTCTTGCCTGCATTGGAAGCGGAATCCTTTTCATACCAGAAACCGATTAAGAGGTAAGAACAGAGGCCGACGCCCTCCCATCCCACGAACATCAATAAAAAGTTGTTGGCCAGGATGAGGTTGAGCATCATGAAAACGAAGAGGTTAAGGTAGGTGAAATACCGAGTATATCCCGGATCATCATGCATGTACCCCACCGAGTAGATGTGGATGAAAAAACTGACCCCGCTGACCACCAAGGCCATCAGGATGGAGAGAGGATCGATCTGGTAGCCAATCACTGTTTGGAATG
>CAZEKS010000238.1:0-4261 GCA_964512795.1 uncultured Syntrophaceae bacterium | reverse complement strand
AGATACAGAAGAGTAAGAAAGGGAAAGAGACATAGCTTATTCCTATGACCGATGCACAGGAAACGGCACCCAGAATGGCTAATATTTTTCTTTTATCCCATAACCGATCTGATAAGAAACCGACGACAGGTCCAGCCAAAAAGAATCCCAGAGGAAGCAAGGAGGCAAAGGCTTTATTCAGTTCCTTCATCTCCAGGACTTTTGGCATCCAGGTGGCAAGGGTATCGTAACTCCCCATGGAGACGATCATAAAAAGTAACAATATCCAGACATATTTTTCCTTAAGAACAAGAGTGAAATCCTTCAGTCTGAACTCAGATGCTTCTTTCACAGCACTTTTTGCCAAACCCCACCAAAGTCCAGCCACCCCTGCGGCCACCCCGCCGTCAATAAGAAGAATCTCCCTCCAGCTTATGACTGTGAGAAGTTGAGGGGTCAGCCCAAGCGCCGTGAAATTGCCCAATGCGAAACCTGAGACATAGATCCCCGTTGAAAAACCGCCTGTTCTTTCAGGTGTCCATTCCTTGATGACGAGAGGCAGACAGGGTAAGACCGCGGCCAGGCCCAATCCAAGAAAGAATTGGCTGACGAGAAGTGTTGAGTAGCTTGAGGAGAATCCTCTGAATATGGCAGAGGCGGCTAAGATTGGTAAGGCAACCCTGAAGACATTCAAGTATCCAATTCGATCGCCGATTAACCCCCAGGGAATCCTGAAAAGAAGAAGGCTGATCATCGCTGCCGAGAAGACAAGGCCGAAGTCCGCGTACGATAGATTCATCTCCTTCATGATCTGGGTGACCATGGGCGCTGTGGCAAAGAGCAACAGATGCAAAAGGAATGCAATGACGAAGGAGAAAGAAATCATGATCCAACGGTATTTGCTCATAGTCGTTGCTGCATTATCTGTAAATGGATGACATCGTAGATGAAAGAAACCCCGGTGTCAAGGGCCCCTCCTTTAAAACCCTCCTACCGAAGAATAGGCTTGAAAAAGACAAACCCCAAAAACTCCTCTCCCCTGCCTACCGGCAGGCAGGCATCAAGGGAGAGGGGGAACTAAATTGAGTCAATGTCTATTTTTTGGTCCTATTTCTTTCTTGACAAAAGGGGTAGGATAGATTATTATGTCAATTATACCATAGGGGGGTATAGTATGGAGCCCGAGAAAAAAGATGTTTTGTTGAGATTACGAAGGATTGAAGGACAGGTCCGTGGCCTGCAAAGGATGGTCGAGGAAGGGGTTGATTGTGCGGATATTCTGACTCAGGTCGCTGCGGTCACCGCCGCCATCAAAAAAGTGGGCACGGTCGTTGTGAAGACGTATATGGAAGAATGTCTGGATAGAAGTCAGAAGGTACCTGGTGTCAAACGAGGGCAGACCTTCAAAGATTTTCAAAAAGCTGTCTCAAGATATATTGATTGGGCATAAAGAAAGGAGAAAGAGAACATGGCTACCACTTTGAAAGTCAAAGGAATGAGTTGTCAGCATTGCGTGATGTCCGTCACCAAGGCGCTGGGTCAACTGGATGGGATTAGGAATGTTCAAGTGGACCTTGCCAAAGGAGAGGTTCAATTTGATAATACAAAAGAGATAGCCTCTAACCGAATCGCAAAGGCCGTTGAAGAGGCTGGGTACGAGGTCATCTCGCAGGGTGCATAGCTGCATTGAAGCACCAATTCCCAAGCACCAAATTTCAAATAAATTCCAATTACCCAAATTCGAAAAAAAATCTATTTGGTCATTTGAAATTGGAATTTGGAGCTTATTTGGGATTTGGAATTTGTGATTTGGGATTTTAATATTTGTAGCGCCTCCATTTACTGGGGGCGACAAAGAGATCGTCGGCAATACCTGCCTACCGGCAGGCAGGAATGCCGACGCTACAATTAAAGGAGAAAACATGCCTATCTATGAATATCGATGTCGTAAGTGTGAGGTCATTTTTGAGAGGTTCCAGAAGGCCAATGAAGGTGGGGAGTCTTTGACCTGCCCTGCCTGTGGAGCAAAAAAGCCTGAGAAGATTCTTTCTGGTTTTTCTTCTTCCAAGGGATCGGAATCTTCGTCTTCTTGTGGTTCTTCCGGTGGCTCGTCAAGATTCAGTTGAGGCTAACTGAGAACCGGTAGTTCACCGGTCTCGCAGACCTTTAGTGAATCTCACAAGATTAAAAGAGTGGTTTATCTCTATATAATTTCGTAACAGGTCTTTACATCCATGCCCGGTTCCAGCAACGGGAGGAGTTTCTCCAGAGATTTTTGAACATTGCCGGAATGCGCTTTTAATGCCTCCTTATCCCGGTATTTTTCGTAAAAAATAATGGTATTGTCTTCACCACGGACCGTATGGGGGGTATACGTAAAACAGCCCTGTTCAGCCTCTTTGATCTTTGGAACAATTTCCCTTAACACTTTAACAGCCTCATCCATTTTTCCTTCCTTTACTTTTACCGTGGCAATCAGTGTAATCATGTCATCCTCCCGTTTGTCTGGTTAGCACTGAAGTATATCAGTCAGTGATGAGACTATTGATAAACCAAAAAGGGCAATATTTCAATGCCCAGTATCCTTTAATACGAAAAGGGGGTTGCAGTTTCTGCAACCCCCTAAGAGCAGCCGTTAAACCCAAAGAAAAGATTTCTTATTTACTCTTTTTTTCTGAAGATTTTTTCTTCGGTTTCTCCTTCTTTGCCTTGGGAGCTTTTTTTTCTTCTCTCTTGACCTTTTTCTCTTTTTTCTCTTTCCCCTTTTCTTTCTCTTTCTCTTTCTCTTTCCCTTTCCCTTTTTCTTTCTCTTCTACCTTGTCTTTCTTTTTGGGAGTCACCTTTTCAAGAACTTCTTTGGCTTTTTTTATCGTCGATTTCTTTTTCTCCTTGGGGGGTGCATAGGTAACAAGCTCAACCAGGGAAAGGGGAGCTCCATCTCCGTGCCTCCATCCCAATCGATAAACCCGGCTATAACCTCCTTCACGGTCTTTGAACTTCGGGGCGATTTCATCAAAGAGTTTCTTAACCATTCCCTTATCCCGGAGGAGGGCAAAGGCTCGTCTTCTGGCATGAAGCGTTCCCTGTTTCCCTAAGCTGATGATCCTATCCGCCCAACTTCGAAGCTCTTTTCCTTTGGCCAAAGTGGTTTTGATCCGCTCATGTTGGAGCAACGAGACCAACATATTACGAAACATCAGCTCCCGATGCTGAGTGTGGCGACTTAATTTTCTCCCTGCAACACGATGCCTCATTCCTTGCTCCTATCCAATGGCTCCTGATTCCATTTCCTCTTCGGATTTTTTGGGAGGCCAATTGTCTAATCTCATTCCCAAACTAAGGCCCATTTCGGATAAAATGTCCTTGATTTCGTTGAGGGATTTTCGGCCAAAGTTCTTGGTGGCCAAAATTTCTGCCTCAGTTTTTTGAACCAGATCTCCGATCAGCTTGATGTTCGCATGCTTCAGACAGTTGGCGGAGCGAACGGAAAGTTCTAATTCATCCACGCTTCGGAGGAGATTTTCATTAAGGGCTTCCTTTTCCTCCTCATCTTCGGGATAGGAGATCTCGGCCTCTTCCTCTTCTTCAAAGGTGATGAAGATGGAGAGTTGATCTTTCAAAATCTTTGCCGCGTGAGCGACGGCTTCTTCTGGATTCAAACTTCCATCGGTCCAGACCTCCATGGTCAACTTATCATAATCGGTGATCTGTCCCACTCGGGCATTGGTGACGGTGTAATTCACCTTTTTGATCGGAGAAAAGATGGCATCCATGGGAATGGTCCCGATGGGTTGGCTTTCCTCCTTGTTTCGCTCTGCAGGGATATAACCCTTTCCCACCTTCACCACGATCTCCATGGAGAGTTTGCCGTCTCGAGAGAGCGTGGCAATGTAATGGTCTGGGTTCAGGATTTCCACCACATCGCCTGTCAGTATATCCCCTGCCTTAAGCACTTTGGGACCTTCTGCCTTCACCCGGATGGTTTTTGAACCTTCGGTATGAAGCTTTAACCTTACCTCTTTGAGATTGAGGATGATCTCGGTGACATCCTCTTTGGTCCCGGGGATGGCCGAAAACTCATGGAGTACGCCGTCAATTTTAACCGAGGTGATGGCCGCCCCCTGCAAGGAGGAGATGAGGATTCGTCGAAGAGAATTTCCAATGGTGATGCCTAAACCCCTTTCAAAGGGCTCCGCCGTAAATTTTCCATAAAAGGGTGTGAGTGTCTCTTTTTCTACTTCCAACCGTTTGGGTCGAATCAGGTCTTTCCAACTTTTTTGCA
>CAZEKS010000237.1:0-4286 GCA_964512795.1 uncultured Syntrophaceae bacterium | reverse complement strand
GGCAGAGCTCATCGAAAACCAATACATTTTTCAGAATGACGGCAATCGCATGATACTCGCACACCTGGGCGCATTTACCGCAGTAAGTGCATTTCGATTCGTCGATTCGGGGGACCGGAATTCCCATAGAGGTAACCTGGTGGATGGACGGGGATAGAAACAGGTGGGAATTAGGTTCCTCCACATCGCAATCAATTAATTGGACAGTCCCTTTGGGGAGCGAAAGTGCCAAATTAACTGCAACGGTGGTTTTCCCGGTCCCCCCTTTTCCACTCGCAATAGAGATGATCATCTGGATTTTTCCTTATGCTTTGAACTCAATGGTATCCCCATTGCCCAGGTAAGCTATATCTTTTGACCTGAATCGAGCCGTGCCCTTTACGATAGGATAACCAGCCTCGATAAACTTCTTGGCTGTCACGATTCCCGTACAATGGTTACATCCTACCTTCTCAAAGCCCCAATTCTTAAAAGCAATGACTAAGTCATCATACTTTGGGTCCCAATCCTCGAAAGGCGAGATGTGAAGACCTCCGTAAACCCCATGAAGTTTTTCAAACTTAATCGTTCTGCGGGCGGTCTCAGCAAACTGGATAATACTCTGATGGCAGCATCCCGTCACAGAGACCAATCCAGCTCCCTGAACATTGAAGTATAGAGATTGTTCTCCATAAACCCGGCAGATAATGGGGATGGCGAAGGTATAAAGGGCACAGCCTGGGAAAAGCGGAGTCAATCCAGGTTTAGTTACAGTTAATTTTCCCCTGTAACCGCTGTCCTTGACGTACTGAAACCCCTCTTGATAAAACCCCTCCGGAACATATAGAGGGATTTCGGGATTGTACTTCAAACTTACCGGCAATCCCCAGAAGTGATCGAAATGTTCGTGGGAAATGATGAGACAGTCAATCTCCTTTTTGCTGAGCATCTTGTCAATCCCTTCGCGTTTGAAACATTCGTCCGTCCAGTCATACGCCCAACCGCTGTCCAGAAGGATTTTCTTCCGTGATCCGTCTAAGAACTCCACATCGATAAGGCAAGCATATCCCCCTGCGTTCTCAGGATGGACGGCATTTTCCTTCTGAAATTCCCAGGCTTTATCCAATTTGTCGGGAAGAAATTGCTTGATGTGCTTTATGCCGTTTTCATAAGAACCCTTACCCAGTTGGCCTTTCACATCAGCAAAAGGAGGCCAGTTATAGGTATACTGGTTGACCAGCAATCCTCCAGATCCTTTGATGTCGCCCATCAGTACTTTATTGTCGAACCAACTCGTCTCGGTGATATTCGTGATTTTTACGCTCTTGCATTCTCCAATATCGATATTCTTGGATGTGACTTTTGCGAAATGTCGCTTCCGCCAGGGGCCATAGGAATAAATGCCCATAGCTCCAATCGCACCGGCGGCTCCGCCCACAGCAAGTCCTTTGACGAAGTCACGCCTGCTAACACCTTGTTTCTCTTCTTCCGTTGTCATTTTGATACCTCCTTTCATTCAAACAATGATCCCACCTAACGTTTCGGACAAAAAAGGATAGCTTTTTAAGTGAAAACCCATTTAAATTTCCCCAAAATGGGTAGAAGCCAGATGGTGACAAAGTAAATCACAATACCGAGAACAATTCCTACAAAAATCCCGATCTTATATTGTCCGCTCATTTTGTCGCCTCCTTCCTTAAACTAATTTTCTAGGCTTTAACTTTCTTCCATCCTGGCCAATTATCCATGAACCAGTGATTGATCAACATTAAATTGATAAGCCAGATCGTTGGAATCATCGGAAACTGTTCAGGCTGGGCATAACCCTTCTGGGTACCAAGTGTCAGATGGCCTATGTTGTAGTAGATCCAGTAGACCAGCATCCCACCAAAAATGGCAATGAGGGTTCGGATCAGCCAGTTTACAGGGATGCTGAACTTCTTGGGCCAGTTGCCACAATAGAATGTCAAGAACAGGGCGGGGATGAGAAAGAAGACCATGGTCTCCCCCACATGGAGCCAGCGCCAATCCGGAGAAAAGTCCATACGGGTTCCACGGATGGCCGGACCCCACCATAATTCCTGAGCGAAGTAAAGGAAAAGGAAGAAACACCAGGCTATGGCGATGATGCCAAAGAAAGCAACCAGTCTTCTTGTAGTATCATGCTTGATGACTCTGAATGGATATCGCTCCCATATCGACTCGGTCAACCAAACCGTAATGGTGCAACACATGATCCAGGCTACATGGAAATTTCCACTGACCGTGTTGGCAAACTTCTCCCAGTAGGGAGGAGCTATCGCCGTAAAGTATTGCCAGGGGTAGTAGAGAATCCCCATGTGTGAATGCATGGTGCAAAGATAAACAACCGTTCCAATAAAAAAAGTCACAACTAGTACAGTTGCCCCTAATACAGGTTGCTTCAAATTCTGCCACGGTGCCATCTCCATGGCTATAGGCCATGAGGGACTGAGCCAGGAGGCGATGGCTGCAAACATTAGGCAGGCCAGGGAAGCATACTCAATGGCAAAGAACTCAGTGAACCCCGGAAGTTTCATGGTTCGAGCCGGGTTAAAATAAGCCATGGCAAAATTTCCAAGAATCCCTTCAAAGAAACCCTTGATGAGTATCAGCAAGACCACAACCGTAATTGCCGTCATGACAATCCCTTTTACCACAGGATTCCACCTTTCAAGCTGATGGCGTTTGAAGGGCCAGTAGTAAAAGAGGTAGACCTGCCAGATCAAAACAATCAATATCCAGCGGGTATACATGTAGCCCAAATAGGGTGTATACATCCTCAGCCAGCCACGACGGTCCTGAAAGATCCACCAGCTGATATAAAAGACTGCGAGGAGAAACAAAATATTCACGATCTGCGGCCATGGCGCAGGCCATCTCGGAACTAATTTTCGCTCTTCCAGATACCCTCCTCCATAACGTTCTCCAATTTTTTCTTCCATGTCCAAACCTCCTTCCTTTCAGAAGATCATCAACACAATTTTCTCTGTTTTCCTATTTCATCTCCTTTTCTACTATCCTTTTACTTTGAACCTGGGATGAAAATATTTCTTTAGCGATTTCCAACTTACTTTTCCCTTTGGTCTCGATCCCCTGCTTGATCGCTTCCTCCATGAGCAGGCCACCAGCCTCCGAGAGGAGGGGATAACAGTTTTCAAAAGACTCAAAATAATTCTCTTTCTCCTTAGCTTCTTCCTCCTTATATGAACCTACGATCTCTTTTAGAAAGATGAGGGCTTGAGAAAAAATGTCTCTGGTAAAAAACTGTCTTCTGGTTTTATCAATGGCCACGGATGTCCTCCAATTGGGTGAAAATTGAATGGTCTTTAAAGCAACAATGGTTGATCTCCGTGCTGGGTTGAAAAATCCATGAAGACGCTTTCCACCAATTTGAATCGATCCAGGGGGATATCCTCGTAGGATTTTCAAAATAGTTCACCATAGTCTCACCCTTTTCTAATGAATGAGGGATCGATTCCCGAAATGCCGTCTTCAATGTTTCAAGATCCATTGACAATGTTTTAAGTGATTGCAAGAAAATTCCTGTTTCAAGAGTCCATCGGTTGGTGACCAAATCCCTGATTTCGGCGACCTGGTGGTTTCCGTCGACGCGGTATATAAAACCTGGAGATTTAGTGAGCCTTAGACTAACAGGAAAGCATTTATGCACATAGCAAAAGCCCAACAATAATTTGTCGAAGAAATGCCATGTCAGTTCCCAGCCGGGTACGCTTCTATCTATGTCTCCCTTCGGAATAGTTTCTGCTGGCTGCCCAGAATGGTGTTGAATGGTCAGGCTATCTCCATGAATCTCGATCCAGCGGTCTTGAGCTGAAATTTTGAGTGTTGCGATACGGAGTAAATGATCGAAAGCCAGATGAAGATTTCCCACGGCAAAGAGGGACTCATGAATTTCATTCTGTTTCTCGAAAACTGGAGTTCCCGTTTCATCGAAAAAAGGACCGAGACGGGCCTGCCGTTCGACAAGGGCATAATTTTCAAAAGAATGTTCTTCGGGGTCAGGGTAATATCGCAAAGTAAAATCGGCGGCCACCCCGGGGAATGGATGGGGTATTTTAAATTCTACAGGTTCCACGCCCATCAGTTCTAAGAGATAGGCCCCTTTTTGGTCTTTCGTCCAGAGATACCATCCAAGTTTCTCACCGATCAGACGGCTAATATGGGTGAATCCAATGCTATGGTGTGCTTGGTCATCTAAAAAGAGGGGAATGAACATGTCCTCCATGACCCTTCGAACCAGATCAATATCACCGCTATGGAGTTCG
>CAZEKS010000236.1:0-4291 GCA_964512795.1 uncultured Syntrophaceae bacterium | reverse complement strand
CTTCATCCACCGGCCGACAGCGGTAAGTCTTTCCAAAAAAATGCGTGACATGACAAAAATCACATTGGTGAGGGCAACCCCGGGATGTCTGGACACAGTTGATTGTCATGTAAGCATCCTGACGAAGGAGATCAAGCCTTGGAAACGGAAGTCTTTCCATCGAACAGAAGGACGCTGCCTGATAGAAGGGTTTGAGGCATCCCTTCTTAAAATCTTCAATCAATCCTTCCCAGACATTCTCCGCCTCACCGATGACCACAGCATCCACATGTTGCTTGGCTTCGAGGGGAAGGCTTGAGGCATGAGGTCCGCCCATGACGACCGGGATCTCTCTCTGACGAAACCTCTGTGCGATCTCGTAAGCCCTCGGAGCATGCATCACCATTCCGGTCACACCGACCAGATCCACATCCTCTTCAAAATCAATGGGCTCGACATTCTCATCCGTGATCTTCACTTCGATATTCGAGGGGGTCAGTGCAGCCAACGTGGTCAGCGTGAGGCGGGCAAACCAGATGTTCTTAATCACCTTTTGCGAGTGGCTGAAGTAAGGGTGCTCATAGGCTGGATCAATTAATCGAATTTTCAAAACGGCTCTCCTTTGAAATGATCCCTTCTGTGCAGAGCAGGTAACGAGAGGGGATAAAAAAATGGCGAGTAATCCCCGTTAGAAATTCCAGTCGTTGCGGCTCGAAACCGAGCAGGGCATTATTTCTAACGGGGTAAACGAGTAAGTGGTTATTTTATAACTTAATGACTGGAGGATGTCAAGGATTTTTGATTTTGGAGGAAAACGATTTTCAAGATGAAAAGGCTTGTATTCGTCGGAAAAGGTGAAGTATAATTTTTTTGATTTGAGATAGGTGCAGGTAAAATGAAAGAGTTCACCGCTGAGGAATTGACATCTTTTAACGGAAAAGAGGGTAGACCTGTCTTTATCGCCTTTCAAGGGAAGGTCTTTAATGTCACGAAAAGCCCTCTCTGGGGCAAAGGCCTTCACATGAACAGGCATCCTTCGGGTAAGGACCTTGCAGGAGAGATCTCCGCGGCTCCTCATGGAACAGAGGTCTTTAAACGATATCCCCAGGTGGGGGTTTTGAAAAAAGGAGCACCCGAAGAATTGAAACACCTTCCTCCCATGCTTCAGAACCTCTTTCAAAAATTTCCAATGGCAAGACGCCATCCTCACCCCATGGTCGTCCATTTTCCTATTGCTCTATTGATGGCCTCCTCCCTCTTTGTCCTTCTCTACCTCATCTTTAAAAATCCTTCCTTCGAGAGAACCAGCCTCTACCTCCTCATTCTGGGAGCCATCGCCTCCCCCTTTGCCATGGCCACCGGGCTCCTCACATGGTGGATCAATTATCGATCGAAGCTCACCTATTTTGTAAAAAGAAAGATTCAGCTTTCTATCCTTCTTCTGATTTTCGAGATCATCCTCCTCTGGCATGGTTTTCAACCCCAGATATCTCATCCCATCTATTTCATCCTGATCGTTCTCCTCACCCCCATCGTTTCTCTCCTGGGTTACTATGGAGGGCAGATGACCTTCCCCATGGAGAAATCAGACGCGGTGACGGAGTGATTGCGTGACGCGGTGTTATTCTCTCTGTCTCCGTTTCTCCGCGTCTTCGCGTCTTTCTTTTTTGGAGAAAGCATAAAAGACGAGGCTTGCGGTCATACCCAAAAAGCAGATGAGGAAAGAGAGGTGATAAGCTTCGGCCGGATACGAAGAGCCCGTCCGGGGGAAGGATTCGATCACCTTTCCCAAGGCTGGCATGAAAAGGGCTGGGCCGGCCATCGTAAAAAAATTGACGCCCGCCATCACGGTACCCGAAATGGCGATGGGAAAGAGTTCTTTCGCATGGGCGTAAATCACCATCCCGAAACTGCAGAAAAAACCGATGAAGAAGAAGAGGAGACCAAACCAGAAAGGGGACGGAAGCTTCACGACTCCAATCAGGGGCAGTAGACTTAGACAATAAAGACTCAATCCCCCTAACGCGACTCCTTTCCTCGAATGAAACGTCCGATCAGAGAGCCACCCCGCAATGGGGCCACCCACAATGATTCCAATGGCAAGAAGGATGATGAGATTACCCGTTTGAACAGGAGAATATCCCTCGATGTCCATGAGATAAGGCCCCAACCATAAACCCTGAAGGCACACAAAGGTTCCGTACCTAAAAAAGGCAATGGCTCCGATCTGCCAGAAGGTAAGAGAACCAAGGAGCAATCGGAAAGATTGTAGAATCCCCATCTCCGGTTGAGATGAGGGAGAAGAGGCAAGGCCTTCGATGTTTCCCTTTTCTTCGCCTAAGATCAAAAAGACCAAAAAGGCAAGAAGAGCTGTCACCACACCGGCAATAACGAAAGTTAGCCTCCACCCTATCGTCGAAGTGAGAAAAGCCAGAGGCGAGGCGGCAAAAATATTTCCCAATGCTCCAATGGCTTGCATGAGGCCTATGAGAGTGACAAACTCCTTAGGAGGAAATTTTATGACGAAGACCTTCATGGAACCCATCAGGACAGAGGCCATTCCGACCCCAATGAGGATTCTTCCAAGAAGGGCCACCAGAAATGAATTCCCAAGGGCAAACACAAATGCTCCCAATGCCCCAATCATTGAAAAAGAAGTTATTACGATGCGTGGACCGATGCGATCCAGCATCGGTCCCATCGGGATCTGAAACAAGGCAAAGGAGTAGAAGAAGGCACCTCCAAGGATGCCGAGGGTTTCCGCATTGAGCCCTAAATCCTGAATAAGATTGGGGGCGATCACCGCAGTGGAAACACGGTAAAACATGGAAAGAGTGAAGAGGCAGGAGAGAATGGAGAAGATGAAAAAGGGGTTGGAGGATTGAGATAGTTCTGTCATTTTATAGCATGACCATCCCCTTTCCCTAAAGATGATAAGGATAGATCCTACGTGAAATAGACTCAAAATATCCCAACAACACGGGACCTTTAGATCAGGGTTGAGGTCAGGAGTGTGATGCTAAGCCTTTTCAAACATATCTTTGGGAGCGCCGCATACGGGGCAGACCCAGCTTTCAGGGAGTTTATTAAAGGGTGTGTTCGGGGGGATATTTCCATCCGGATCGCCCTTTTCAGGATCGTAAATATAGCCGCAGACATTACATTTCCATTTCTCCATCTTTGTCTCCAGTTCACCCTCTCCCCAACCCTCCCCCGCGAGGGGGAGGGCAACAGCGGGGGGCGTCATTCGGCTTCGCGCTTATTTTAATACTTCATCATCATAGAGTTTTTCAATGTAATACTTGTGCTTGCTCTCCTCCTGAATCAGAAAGGTGAAGAGATTTCTAAAATTTTCATCTTGGTTCTTTTCATTTAAATCCGTATAAAGTTTTACCGAACGTTCTTCTCTCTTCATGGCAATTCGGAGAATGTCTCCGTAAGAAATATCAGGCTTTAATTCTGTTTCAACCATATAATCACTGATCTTCAGATCCGGAATTTTCTCGATCTTTCCCAATGCGATTTTTCCTGCCCGCACCTCTTCGAGCTTTCTCTTGTGTCCCTCTTCCTGCTTGATGAAATCCAAAAAAAGATCCTTAGTCCCAGAGTGTTTTACCATTTTGCTTGCCTTATCATAAAAATCCATCGATTCAATCTCTCTTTGAATGGCAAATTGGATCATCTCCTTAAATTTCTTTTCGTCCATCATGGCTCCTTTCTATAAATGGCCTTTTTCTAATTCGTCTATATTTTTGAAACATTTACCATTTTACGGGATAGTTTTTTTAGGGTCAAGATAAAAGTGATTTCTAAATCGGTGATGAGTGATAGGGTGATCGGGTGAATGTTAGATTCTCCGTATCCCCCCATCTCCTTATCTCCCTATCTATCTCTTCTTAGCAGGCGCATGGAGCTGAGGATGACAAGGAGTGAACTGGCTTGATGTAAAACCGCGCCTAAGATCATGGTCATCCACCCTTGGGCTGAGAGAAAAACTAACACAGTATTAAAGACGATAGCGAAGGCGAGATTCTCTTTAATCACTCGTAGGGCCTTTCGGGAGAGTCGAATCACTGTCGGGATCTTTTCGAGTTCATCAGTCATCAGGGCAATGTCGGCGGTTTCAATGGCCACGTCCGTTCCCACAGCTCCCATGGCGATTCCGATGTCAGCAGCTGCCAAGGCTGGGGCATCATTCACGCCGTCACCAACCATTGCCACAACCCGGCCTTTTCTTTTCCACTCTTTTACCCTCGTCACCTTATCTTCGGGAAGAAGTTTGGCCTCGTACCTTATCCCCAACTCTCTTCCA
>CAZEKS010000235.1:0-4292 GCA_964512795.1 uncultured Syntrophaceae bacterium | reverse complement strand
GAAGAGGACATATTAGAGCAAATAAGGGCGGGGCCGCAAATGTGGGCCAAAACACCGATCCAGCCCGTATGGGTAATTATGTTCCCGGGATAGCTTGTATGAATGGCCCGTATTTTGCTGAGAATCTTGTGGAAGTGGAAAAACTTAAGAAGATGCCAACGGTAAAGAATTGGCTTGACGAATTAGCCAATAAATATGGTTTTAAAGTTTTATCTTTTGGCTGGGTCCAGGGTTACAGACATTTTTTTACGAATAAGCCAGTCAAAACCCCGGAGGACTTAAAGGGTCTTCGTATCAGAACTCCTCCTGCGCCCATCTGGCAGGAGTCTGTGCGCGCTCTCGGGGCAACCCCTGTGGCTCTTGCCTTTGGAGATATGTACCCGGCTCTTCAGCAAAAGGCGATGGACGGAGTTGAGCTGGTCTATAACAACATACCCGCCGGACGTTTCTATGAGGTTCTTAAGTACGTGAGCGAGACAAGACACATCATGCTTGTTAATTTCGAGGTAATCAGCTCAAAGTGGTTTAATGCTTTGCCTCCTGACTACCAAAAAATTCTTGTGGAGGAATGTGATAAAGCTGGATTGGAAACCTCTAAGCTCATCCTTGAGAAGCTTGAGAAAGAAGTCAAGGAGGACCTGATCAAGAGAGGGATGATCGTGGTCGATAATGTTGATTTGGCAGCTTTCAGAAAGGCCGGAGAAAAAGCCTATGAGGTTTTAAAAATTTCTGACGTAAAAGATAAAGTCTTTAAAGAGCTTGGAAAGAAGAAGTAGGGATGATGAATAAACCGGTCCCTCTCCTGATTTGAGGGGCCGGTTTATCGTCTACCAGGCTGCTGAGAAGTTTCCGCAGCCTGTCACTCTCGCGAAAGTGGGAGTCCAGACGCTGTCCCTGCGGAAGCAGGGAACTATTTTAAGAGGAACTGGATTCCTGCTGGAGTTTATCCCGATGAAATTCGGGGCAGGAATGACTTCTTAATACCCCCTTCCTCTACGAAATAAAAGGGTGAATTATGAAAAAGTTATATGAGTATATCTGCAAATGCGAGACTTTTATAGTTAAGGTTTTTTTAGTATTCATGGTGGGATTGGTATTTATCGCAGCATCTACACGATACTTAGGTTACCCCATTAACTGGTCAGTGGATATGGCGGTATGCCTTTTTGCGTGGTGTACTTTTTGGGGCGGTGATGTGGCAATGAGAAACAACAAGCTAATGAATGTTGATTTCTTCATCAGCAAGCTGTAAGGAAAAAATAAAATTTTTATCGAAATCATTAATCTTTTTATCATACTCATATTTTTAGCGGCACTGATAGGATTTGGCGTGTGGCTTTCCTATACAACCAGATTTAGAGCTTTTCAAGGCATCCCGGGTTTCAGCTACACTTGGGTGACGCTGAGTGTCCCTGTAGGAGGGATACTGATGGTGATCACCACCATGCTTAAAATCAGGGACAAATTAATAAAAGACGTGAGCAAGTCTATTCAAGACAGATAAAATTGCGATGTGTTTTGAGTACGGTTAAACGTCACTGACGTTAGGAGGATTGGAAGGATGGTGTTGGTATTTATCTTATTTATAATTTTTCTTCTGATGGGAATGCCCGTAGCCTTTGCGATAGGCATTGCAGGGGCTGTCTTTTTCCTGCAGAACCCACAACTGCCGTTTACCATGACAATACAACTTGCTATCTCGCAAACGCAAAGCTTTCCGCTGCTCGCGATTCCGCTGTTTATATTTGCCGCTAACCTTATGAATGAAACAGGTCTAACCTTTAGATTGATAAAGCTGGCGGCAGTGCTCGCCGGGCATATGCGCGGCGGACTGGTGCAGGTCAACGTTGTTCTCAGCACGCTCATGGGCGGAGGTCTTGGCTCAATAGTTGAATAGAGTTTGATAGAATGATCAGGGGATATACCGAAAAAGCTTTACAGCGGTACCGCTTCAATTTTCACTGTTGCGTTTTAAACAATTTGCAAGGCTTCTCTTCCATAGAAAGGTTTGGAAGTATACTCCCTGATCCGTTCATCTTAATATTGCACCGGTTATCATAGGGTAAGGGGAAATAATGACAATTCAGGATGAAATCAAAGAAAAAGAAAGAAGGGTCAGGGATTTTCTCAAATTAAAAGGTTTAAGAGGGTTGGTCCTAAAACGTCAGGCCAACTTCTCCTGGATGACATGCGGGGGCCTCAATCTCGTGGGGATCACCACAGAAATGGGCGCCACCTCTCTCCTCATCACTGAGGAGTCGAAATTTGTCATCTCGAACAATATCGAAGCTCCCCGTATGATCGAAGAAGAAGGCCTGGAGAAGCAGGGATTTGTTCCGAAAATTTTCCCCTGGCACGAGGATCAAGAAACCGCTCTTGTGAGGGAATTGGTTGGTGAAGGGCCTTTGGGAAGTGACGTCCCATTTCCCAATGCCACCATGTTAGCGGAAGATATCGCACGACTCCGTTACTCATTAACACCAGAAGAAATTGAACGATATCGGTGGTTGGGAGAGAAGGCTTCCCTGGCATTGGAAAAAACAATGATGAAGACGAAGAAGGGAGAAAAGGAGTCAGAGGTCGTGGGCAGGCTTTGCAAGGAATTGTGGAAGGACCGAATCGATCCGGTCACATTAATGTCAGCGGCGGATGATCGCATCTTTCAATTTCGTCATCCGATTCCCACCGAAAAGAAGATCGAAAAATATCTGATGGTCTCGGTCAACGCCAGAAAATGGGGCCTTATCGTCTCACTCACTCGTTTCGTTTATTTCGGGAGATTGCCCAAAGAACTGAGAAGGAAGTACGAAGCCAATGTCTTTATCGACTGCACTATGATGGCTCATACCCGACCTGGAGTTCCTGCAAAAGAAGTTCTTCAAAAAGGAATCGACGCCTATCAAGAAAAAGGATGTCCAGACGAATGGAAACTTCACCACCAAGGTGGGTCAATCGGTTATACGGGCAGAGATTACAGGGCTAGTTTCAAGACCCCGGACCTCGTCCAGGAGAATCAGGCTTTCACCTGGAACCCATCGATCACTGGGACCAAATCAGAGGATACCATCCTTGCCACTTCAAAGGGGCCGGAAATGATCACCCATCCGGTCCTTTATCCGACCCTTAAATTGAAGGTGGAAAATATTCCTTTTACCCGACCGTTGATTCTGGAAAAGAAATGAGTTAAAGGCTGTGGGTAATGAGCTACAGGTTTAACGTTTCACAATCCGAAATTGGAAATTAAAATTTAGAGGAGGATGGAGTATGATCGAAAGGCATGTCACCTTCAATGTCATTCCCGGAAAGGAAAAAGATTTTGAGACCTTATTCAAAGAGACATACAGTATGGCCATGTCAAAACAGCCTGGCTTTGTCTCGGTGACCCTCCTGAAGGAGCACGAAAAAGAGGCTGTTTACCAGATGGTGATTCGATTCCAGTCCCTTGAGACAGCAGCGGCGTGGAGGGATTCAGCGGACCATAAGGCTCTCTCACCTAAGATCAAGGCGCTCTATAAAGAAAGCACCGTTCAGGTCTATGAGGTGATCGCCCAAAAATAGTAGCTGATTGAAAACAGGCAAGGAGTTGTTATGGAAAGAGTAAGAATTGGGATGATCGGTTCAGGGTTTGCCGGCCGCCTGCATCTCAACAATTATTCAAAATTGCGGGGTCTCAAGGCTGACATCGTCGCCATTTGTTCAAAAGATACTGACCTTGCAGATGTCGCTAGGGCATACGGTATTCCCGACTATTATGATGACCATCGACGCATCCTCGATCGAAAAGACATTGACATGGTGGATCTTTGCATCTCAACAGATCTACATGAAGCCTTCTGCATCGAGACTGCCCAGGCCGGGAAACACATCATATGTGAGAAACCTCTGACAGGTTATTTTGGAAAGAACCGGAAAGAAGAGCATGTTGGCTTCGCAGTCAGTAAAGACTTAATGTTGAAAGAGACGTTGCAAGGCTGTGATCGGGTTGCTCAAGCAGTCAAAGAGAACCATGTGAAATTCATGTATGCTGAGAACTGGATTTATGCCCCTCCCCTTGCTAAACTGAAGCGTCTGATTAAGGTGAGCGGGGGCACCATTATGGATCTCCGTGCTGAGGAGAGCCATTCCGGTTCTGGTGCGGCATATTCGAGGAAATGGAAAACCTCTGGTGGAGGTTCGTTGATGCGTCTGGGAGCCCATCCGGTCGGCGGGGCCCTCCACTTGAAACACTACGAGGGGATGTTGAAGTATGGCAAGCCGATACGGCCTAAATCAGTGACTGCCGAGGTGAGACA
>CAZEKS010000234.1:0-4292 GCA_964512795.1 uncultured Syntrophaceae bacterium | reverse complement strand
CCATTGTGGAGGCTTAGATCTCTACCCGGGTACCCATTAAAAACCCGGAAGAATCCCTTTTTTAGGGGTTCAACTTCTGTTCTAAGCTTTATTTAGGTTGTTGGATATTTTTCTTATTTGAATTACAATGACTGTGATCCTGCCTACTGAAGGCAGGGGCCTAACAAGGAGAGGGAGATAAAAAAAACGATATGATCTATGGTCTATGCTTTTTAAATGTGCAATCTACAATCTGAAATTGTCAAGTTCCCATTCCGATCTCTTTTAATTTTCCGACGATCTTTTCTTTTTCCATGATTCCGACGTTTCTGAAGGCTTCTTTTCCCTTTGAATCGAAGAAGACCAGAGTAGGAAGCATGAGAACTTTATACTCTTGAGCAAGATTCTGGTTTTTGTAAACATCGATGATCAGAATTTTTGCCTTTTCCGAATATTCAGTGCCGACTTCCTTAAGAACAGGCCTCATCTGGCGGCAGGGAATGCAAGAATTCGCTCCAAAATCCACCAAAACAGGCTTCCCACTTGTGAGAGCCTGCTTCAGATCGTCCTCGCTATTCATTTCAGGGGGTTTGGCTGTAATTTTTTGTAACTGTCCTTGGTTGATATCAACCTTGGCGTTTTTTCGAAGCTCCTCAAAAAACTGTCCGATTAATTCTTGTCGCTTTGCTTCCCTGATATACTGTTCAATCATTGGAGCAACCTCTTTAAGGGGTTTCCCCCCCATTTTGTCCTTATACATCTTGTAGAATCTCTCCACCTCTTCCCGTTTTACCTCCGGCGGGGAAGAGAACTTTTTACCAATAAACTCGGCAATCATGGAATCGTCGGGTGAAAGAGAATCCTTTGCTGCATCCTTATAGGTTTTAACCGGTGCAGAAACCCCTTGTTTCTTTGCCTCTTGTAAAAGGAGTACCCTCATGATCATCCTTTCGAGAAGATTATTGGGTTCCTCCCGAAACATATCTCTTATTAAAGGGGGTTCCGCTTTGGCAATTTCTTTGTTGAATTGTTCTAATGTGATTTTTTCATCATTCACCTGAGCCAGAATCTTTCGGCTTGGATTTTGGAGGTAGAAAAAGTAAAAAAGGAAGCCACCTGCCAATATAACGATTGCAATGGCTGCAAAAATAATGGTTTTTCGGTCCATCATTCCTTTCTTAGATTCAGCGGGTTGTTCTTCAACCGTGTTATTCATTTAAGTCGGCTCCTTTCACCCCGTTAGAAATGATGCCTCGCTGCAGTTCAGCGGGGTTAGATTTAGAATAATTCCGGTAGGGGTTGATTCCCCTGCTGGAATTTCTAACGGGGTTCACTATTTTAAGACGATTTGTTTCAAAATTCTTTACAGTTCTTCCGTCACCCGCCTCGGCGATCACCCGGATCTTCTCCGGATCGGCCAGGCAGGGAAGGACACGGATAATTTCATAATATCCGAATAGCATCTTTATGACTTATATCAGGCTCAAAAGCAATATCCCCGCCAGGGCGAAAAAGAAAGCAGAGGTGAGGAATTTAATAGTGGATGCCCTCTTCTGAAGAAAAAAGGAAAGTTGTTCCGAAGTGACTCCCCAGTAGACTATCCCAAAGATCACCAATAATGGAAGGATATAAATAAAATTATACAAAATGACGTACAAAACAGCACTTCCTCTGAGTGATGGGATATTCGTGACAAAAAGGATCGTGGGGAGATAGACCTGGCTTGTACAAGTAGATTGTAAAAGGGTGACAATGAAACCGATCACGACAGCAGCAAGCAAGAAACGGATAGACGTGCTTCCCTTATTCGCCTCCAAGTCATCACTTCTTACCCGAATGATCTGATGGATCCTCTTTTTCAAAAAATCTGGAACCTGAAGTTTCATCTTGGAAGGTCGTCCCTTTTTTAGTTGGATGTAATCGTAAAGGCTAAAGATTCCAAGGAGAAGGGCGAATACAAAAGTGATAAAGTAAACGATTTGTGAGAACAGAGGTAAAAATGAAAGAGGTCTGATGAAACTCAGAATTCCAAGGCCCAGGAATAAATGGGTAACGAAGCCTATTCCTGAAAAACCAAGCCCTACCCAGAAGATCTCTTTTCGTTTTCGGCCAACCATGGTAAGATAGGAAATGAAAAAAACCAGGGTGGCTAAGGCACATGGATTCATTCCTTCAATCAAGCCTGCCAAGAGGATAGCCAGGACTCCAAAGGATTTAAAACGTTCTATAATTGATTTTTCCGCTTTTTTGATCTCCTCTGGTGTGGGTGATAGCCCGCCTGCCGGAGAACTTGTTCGGCGGGCAAGTGATGGTGTTGCTGACTCGTATTTCTGGATCGATGCCTCCACCTTGGATTTTGTGATCTCACCTGAAGAGAGATAATCGTTTCCGATAAAAATGCTTGGTGCGATCAAACGTTTCTCCATGGGGAGATTGAGTCGGTTGGACAGGGTTTCGTTTAAACGCTTCCCGTCCGGTGTATTGAGGTCAATCTCTTTGATATTTAATTGGGGATACTTCTTGACCATATATTTGAGCAGGGCGTTTGCGCGGTCACATTTTGGACATCCCTGTTGATAAAAATAGGCAAGATCGACTGTAAAGCTTTTTGGAGAAGGTTTGGCCATGGATGAGATTTCGATAGGAGGAGGGAAAACACTTCCTTTAGCCTGAACCTCCAGGAGGAGAGGATTCAATTTCTCCATAACCTCCATCTCTCCCGAGAGTATTTGATCTCCGACGAAGACGATAGGGAGTTCATCTCCTGTGCGGCCAGACTTTTTCTCCAGTTTGGTTAATGCTTCATAATAGGTTGGGTTTCCCACATCGAACGTTTTGACTTCGAGAGTGGGAAACATGGTCTTGAGTGTTGGAAGATAACTCCGGAGAATGACCTGACAGGGTTGGCAATCCTCGGCATAGAAGAAATAGATTTGGATAGAAGAGGGGGGCTGTGCGACAGTATAAATCGGGAAAGAGAGAATAATGAGGGTATAGAGGGAAATCAAAAGGTTTTTCACGACTTCATGCTCCCCTCAATAATTTATTAATATATTAACTTCAACAGTGAATTTTGTCGAGGATCGGAAAATTAAAATAGCAGTCGAGTAAGGCTGGAATCAGACATTTTTTTCGATTTCTTCAAAAAGGGTCTTAACTTTTTCTTCAATCACATCCATAACTTTTCGGAAAAAATCGATTGATCTTCCTTTAGGATCCGGTATGTCCCATTCGACGATCTTTTTCGTTAGGACAGCCGGGCAGGTCTCCTCACAGCCCATGGTAATGAGATAATCCATTTCAACGGGAGGGAGTTCGTTCAAACTCTTTGGCCGCTTTCCCGAGAGATTAATTTCTTTCTCTTTCATGACCTCGATGACTAATGGGTCAATCTGGGAAGAGGGACTGGACCCTGCACTGTAAACTTCCACTCTTCCCTGTCCAAAAGCCTCCGCAAACCCCTGAGCCATCTGGCTCCGCCTGGCGTTTTCAACACAGACAAATAGAATTTTCAGTTTTTCTTTCATGGATTCATGGATTCCTTACTCATTATTATGGCTCACAGGCCACATGACAGACCCCTGTCGGAGTCTCGATAGCATAAGGGAAATACTTCTTTTTAAACCAGAGGGCCACGTTGACCAGACTGATTAAAACAGGAACTTCCACCAGAGGGCCGATGACGGCTGCAAAGGCCTGACCTGAATTGATTCCGAAGACTGCTACAGCCACAGCGATGGCAAGCTCGAAGTTATTCGAGGCTGCGGTGAAACTTAGTGTGGTGGACTGTTCGTAAGTGGCTCCCACCTTCATCGAGAGATGAAAAGAGACAAAGAACATGGCCACGAAATAGATACACAGTGGAATTGCCACGCGGACCACGTCGAGCGGTAACCGAACAATGTATTCCCCTTTAAGGGAGAACATGACCAGGATGGTAAAAAGAAGGGCAATCAGCGTGATGGGACTGATTTTCGGGACGAATTTTTCCTCGTACCATTTCCGTCCCAGCGTTTTTAGGCCGATCAGCCTGGAAAGAACACCGGCGATAAAGGGAATCCCGAGATAGATGAAGACGCTTTCAGCGATCTGACCAATGGTGATCTTGACCGCCATTCCCTTAAGCCCCAACCAGGGGGGTAGGACAGTGATAAAAATATAGGCATAGATAGAGAAGAAAAGCACCTGAAAAATGGAGTTGAAAGCCACCAGCCCAGCACAATATTCTCTGTCGCCTGCTGCCAGGTCATTCCACACGATGACCATGGCAATGCAGCGGGCCAGACCGATCATGATGAGACCCACCATGTAGT
>CAZEKS010000233.1:0-4314 GCA_964512795.1 uncultured Syntrophaceae bacterium | reverse complement strand
CGGATGTGCATCATCTCTTTTCACTCCCTCGAAGATCGAATGGTCAAGGAGACCTTTCGATCATTAGAGAAGGAGGGAGAGATGCGTATTCTGACGAAAAAACCTGTCACGCCGTCTGAAGAAGAGCAGAGGGGAAACCCGCGATCCCGCAGCGCCAAACTAAGGTGTGCGGAGAGAATTTAACATGGCAAAGACTGTAAACAAGAATGAAGATCGAATCCTCTGGACAGGGGAGGATTCAAAGGCCAGACCAAAAGGAATAAAATTGAATTTCCTTATCCTTTTCACCCTCCTTATGCTTTTTGTCATCGTGGGGTCCTTGTTCTATGTTTGGTCAAGAATTCAGGTGATCCAACTCGGATATGAAATTTCGAATGCCCTGAAGGAAGAGAGGGCGCTCACCGAAGCCAACAAGAAGTTGCGGTTGGAGATTGCTACGCTCAAATCCTATGCCCGGATTGAAAAATTTGCCGCGGAGGAATTGAGAATGGCCAAGCCCAGACCTGAACAGGTGATCGTGATCCGATGAAAAAGGAACCTATCAATTGGTTTAAGATCCGGATCATCTTTCTCTCATGTCTCCTCTTCTTCTGTTTTGTGCTCATACCGGGGAGGATGTTTCAACTTCAGGTGCTGAAAAAGGAGCAGCTCTATAAGCTGGCCGCCCAACAGCAAAATGTTCAGATTCCCCTCGTTCCCAAGCGTGGGACGGTTTACGATAGCAAGGGAAATGAACTGGCGGTCAGCATCGAGGTCGATTCGGTTTATGCCGATCCCCGGAAAGTCGTTGATGTAAAAAAGACAGCCAATGAGCTTGCCTCGATTCTTCAGATCGATCGGAAGGAATTGAAACAGAGATTGAATAGCCATCGAGCCTTTGAGTGGGTTCAAAGAAAAATCTCCTCGAAAGAGGCCGAACAGATCAAAGCGCTTCAGCTCCCCGGCATCTCTTTCTTAAAAGAGAACCGGCGTTTCTATCCCGATTCCCAGCTGGCCGCTAATCTTATCGGTTTTGTAGGCCTTGATTCGAAAGGCCTGGAGGGAATCGAATTTCAATACGATGCCTTGCTCAACGGAGAAAACCGGGTATGGGCAACTGCCAGAGATGCCTTGGGTCGGGAGATTGCCATGGGCAAGGTCCCCTTTGACAAAGAGGATCATTACCGGAATATCGTCCTAACCATCGACAAACCCATTCAACATATTACCGAGGCGGAGTTAGATCGAGGTGTTGAAAAGTGGGGGGCGAAGGGAGGCATGGCCATTGCCATGGATCCCATGACCGGAAAGATTCTTGCCATGGCGTCCTACCCGACTTTTAATCCAAACCAATTCATCCAGTACCGCTCTAAAAGTTGGAGGAATGGAGCTGTCTCGGATGTCTTTGAACCCGGTTCCCTTTTTAAAGTCTTTCTCGCCGCGGCAGCCTTGGAGGAGCGCATGGTTCGGCCTTCCGATTCTTTCTTTTGCGAGAATGGTTCCTATACGGTTTATGATCGAACGATCCACGACACTTCCAAATATGGGTGGCTTACCTTTCAACAGATTATCAAGTTCTCCAGTAACATCGGAGCGTCGAAGGTGGGCGAGAAGATAGGGAGAGAGCGTCTCTACCGATATATTTCTGCATTCGGATTTGGTGAGAAGACCGGGATCAATCTTCCAGGAGAAGGAAAAGGAATACTCCGCCATCCGAGATATTGGCCTCCGGTTGCCTTAGACACCATCTCCTTTGGTCAGGGAATTTCAGTGACGGGCATTCAATTGGTGACTGCCCTGTCAGCCATAGCTAACGGCGGATTCCTGATGAAGCCTCATGTCGTAGAGAAGATCATGAACGAGAAAGGGGAGGTGGTCCAATCTTTTCAACCGGAGACCATCAGAAAGATCGTTTCAGGGGAGACAGCGAAAAAGGTGACCATGCTACTTAAGGGGACTACTGAAAAAGGAGGGACAGGGGAAGGAGGAGTGCCCGCAGGATATGAGGTGGCTGGAAAAACTGGAACGGCACAGAAGGTGGATTCTTTATTGGGGGGGTACTCTGAAAATCGCTATATCAGTGGGTTTATGGGATTCGCCCCTGCCGAGGAACCTAAGATAGCACTCTTAGTCATCATCGATGAGCCCCAGGGAGGCCACTACGGAGGAGTGGTGGCTGCTCCGATATTTAAAGCGATTATGGAAAAGGCGCTTCCCTGCCTCCATGTGGTCCCCAAGGGGACGATGATTGTGAAGGACGAACTCGATTCCGCTCCCAGAAAAGAGGCGCCGGGAACCCAACCCTTGATCGATGGGATCAAGGTGGGTAAGGGAGCAGGGACGATTGTGATGCCGGACCTTAGCGGATTGTCCATGCGGAATGCCTTGAGCCGCATGGAAGGAAGGGGACTGATCATCAAGGTTTCAGGGAATGGAAAGGTTGTGGAACAGGCTCCCAGGCCAGGGACAGTGATTGAGAGAGGAGATATCTGTTATTTAAAGTTTCGATCCCCATCATAATCCCCCCTCTCCCCCCTGAAACTGTGAAAAAATTCGGGGAGTCGGTCGGGCAAGAATATCTCCAAAGTTTTACAAATGCGATCATCTGAGAGGGTAAGGGTAACAGAAGTCTGAAAGTACTCAACATGTATCAACGTTTTTCATCGTCAGTAGTTAACGTGAAGAGGTACCGCTGTAAAACTTTTACGACATCCCTGCCCGCCCTTTGCAAGGGGGACAATTTTTCCACACCTTCCCTTTACTAAAGGGGGGATGGGAGGGATTAGGGCCACAATAACCCATATGGAACTGAAGAAATTATTGGAAGGCATTGAGATCAGAAAAATTACCGGAGAGACTCACAAAGAGATCAAGGGGATTGCTTACCATTCGAAACAGACAGAAAAGGATTTCCTTTTTGCAGCCATTCGAGGGATGGAAGCAGACGGACACCGATTTGTTAAAGAGGCGATCGAGAAGGGAGCAGAGGCTGTGGTCTTGGAAGAAGAACAAGAGGTCTTCAACCGGACCATGATTGTCGTTCCCAATAGCCGCCAGGCTCTGGCAAAGATTTCCGCAAACTTTTATGGTGATCCATCGTCTCGGGTCAGACTGATTGGCATCACCGGAACAAATGGGAAGACCACCACCACCTATCTCTTAGAGTCCATTTTTAAAAAGGCTGGATACGATGTAGGCGTGTTCGGGACGATTACTTATCGGTTCGGGCAAAGGACAACCCCCGCTCCCAACACCACGCCGGAGTCCTTAGATCTCCAAAGAACCCTTTGGGAGATGTTAAGAGAGGGAACCTCTCATGTGGTGATGGAAGTTTCCTCCCATGGGCTCGACCTCGACCGCGTTTTCGGATGCCAATTTGATGGCGTGGTCTTTACCAATTTGACCTCCGAACATCTCGATTACCATAAAACCCTGGATCAATATTTTGAGAGCAAGAGGAAACTCTTCTCGGATTATTTGATGAAGAGCCGTAAGGAAAGACGGTTTGCCGTGACGAACCTTGACGACCCCAGAGGGGAGGAGATGGTTAAGGGGATTGACGTTCCTGTCATTCGGTATGGGCTGACCCCTTCCTGTGATGTCACGGCGGATCAGGTGACCTCTTCCTTCGAAGGTCTCTGCTGTCGGGTCAGAACTCAAAAGGGCGATATTTCGATCCAATCGAAATTAATTGGAGACTTCAACCTCTATAATATCCTGGCGGCTGCGGCTGTAGGGATAGGCATGGATGTTCCTTTAAGGGCCCTAAAAGAAGGGGTGGAGGGGTTGGAAGGGGTTTCGGGGAGATTTGAGAAGGTCGAGAATAAGAGAGGCATTCACGTTATTGTTGACTATGCACACACCCACGATGCCTTGGAACACGTTCTGTTGGGATTGAAGAGTATCTTAGAGAGCGGAGCGCAGAACAATGGGAAGGTGATCACTGTCTTCGGTTGCGGTGGAGACAGGGATCGGACCAAACGACCTTTGATGGGTGAAGTGGCGGGAAAGCACAGCGATCTCGCTATTCTCACTTCGGACAATCCAAGGACAGAAGATCCTTTAGCCATCTTGGATGAGGTGGAGAAAGGCTTGAAATCACTTCCATTAAAAGCGTGGGATCCGAATGAAATCAAGTTATGGAGATCGAGAAAGGGATATCTAAAAGTTCCAGATCGAAGGGAGGCCATTCGGATGGCGATCCGATTGGCTCAATCTGCAGATACTGTTCTCATCGCTGGAAAAGGTCATGAGGATTATCAGATCATCGGGAAGAAGCGGTTTCCTTTCGATGATCGCATCGAGGCCAAAAAGGCCTTGGAGGAAAAGTGATCC
>CAZEKS010000232.1:0-4318 GCA_964512795.1 uncultured Syntrophaceae bacterium | reverse complement strand
AGGGGGGAGAGGGGGGGATTATGACAAAAGGGGGATAGGCAGATGGCTAATAAAGGGGAGTTGGAGAGATTATCGTTATTCAATTAGGAGAGGTAGAAGGTCATGACAAAACCTGAATCAGAATGGACATGGAAGGAACTGCCAGTTGGCAATGTTGTCTTGGAACCGGGAAATGCCAGCCAATATCGGACGGGAGATTGGAAGACTCTCAAGCCTGTTCTGCAAAAGGAGCTATGTATCCATTGTGGATTATGCTATATCTTCTGTCCGGACATGGCCTATAGCCTGAACGAAGAGAGTTATTTCATTGCAGACCTTTTCTATTGTAAGGGTTGCGGCATCTGTGCAAAAGAGTGTCCCACCGGGGCCATCACCATGGTACTGGAAGAGGAGGAGAAATAAATGGGGAAAAGGATTGGAATGGAGGTTTCCATTGCCGCTGCCGAGGCGGTCAAGCAGGCCAATGTCGACGTCATCTCGGCCTATCCCATTACGCCCCAAACGCATATTGTGGAACATCTTTCTGAACTGGTGGCGAATGGAGACCTCGACGCAGAATTCTCTTGTGTGGAATCTGAGCACTCTGCCTTAAGCCTCTGTGTGGGGGCGGCGGCGACCGGAGCGAGGACATTTACCTGTACGAGTTCTCAGGGGTTGGCCCTGATGAGTGAGATTACCTATATTGCATCGGGCATGAGATTACCGGTGGTCATGATTATTGCGAATCGGACGATTTCGGCACCCTTGAGCATTTGGAACGATCATAGCGATGTGATGTCCATCCGGGACTGCGGGTGGATTCAGTTCTTTGTGGAGAATGGCCAAGAAGTCTATGACCATGTGTTTGCGGCCTATCGGTTAGCAGAGGATAAAAGTGTCCTCTTTCCTGTCATCATCAATATGGACGGATTCATCCTGAGCCACGTGATCGAACCCATTGAGCTGATCGAGCAGGGAAAGATCGATCAGTTTCTCCCCCCTTATCAGCCTGTTTACCAACTGCACCCTGATCATCCGGTGACCATGGGGGCTTTTGCGCTTCCCAGCATTTTTTCGGAAACCAAAAAAGCTCAAGAGGAGGCCCTCCGATCTTCCATGTCTAAGATCATAGACACCTGGAACGCCTTCGGAGAGATGACGGGTAGACATTATCATCCGATCGAGACCTATAAGACTGAGGATGCCGATACGTTACTTGTCACCATGGGAAGTTGTGGTGAGACGGCCTCTGTGGCGGTGGATAAGATGGGGGGGGAAGGAAGGTCTGTCGGGCTCGTGAAGATTCGACTTTGGCGACCCTTTCCTTTCGAGGCGTTCAAGAAAGCTACACTGCATGCGAAACAATTGGTAGTCATCGACCGAGCGATCTCTGTTGGTGCTTGTGGACCTGTTGCATCGGAAGTGAAGGCAGCCCTTTATGGTGAAGCGCAGAGACCATCTGTGTATAATTTCGTTGCAGGGATTTCTGGAAGGGATGTGACTCCTTCGGACTTCATCAAGATGGTGGATAAGGCAGAAATTGAGATTGAAGAAGGAAATAAAGAAGGATTCGAAATTTATGGGGTGAGAGGATGATTGAAAATTTAAATGTTTTTGCTGTTCGGACATTGACTCAAAAAGAATATTTTTCACCTGGCCATCGGTCCTGCCAGGGATGTGCGGAGGCATTGGCAGTGAGATTAGTTGCCAAGGCATTGGGAAGGAATGTAATCATTGCTAATGCAACAGGATGTATGGAGATTGTCTCTTCTCCACTGCCTTACACCGCATGGAGAGTCCCCTGGATCCATGTGGCCTTTGAGAATACGGCCGCAGTGGCTTCGGGCATTGAATCCGCATTGAAGGTCTTGATGAGAAAAGGGAGAATTCCTCAGAAAAAGATAGTTACCCTTGCCATGGCTGGAGACGGAGGAACAGCGGACATTGGGCTCCAGGCACTCTCAGGCGCCCTCGAGCGAGGCCACAACTTTGTCTACATCTGTACTGATAATGAGGCCTATATGAACACCGGCATCCAGCGGTCCTCCTCGACGCCTTTCGGCGCATCCACAACCACCTCTCCGGTTGGTAGGGTTCAAATAGGGCAGATCACATGGAAGAAAAATATGCCCGCCATTGCAGCGGCTCATAACATTCCTTATGTGGCCACAGCCTGCCCCAGTTATCCGATCGACCTGGTGCAGAAAGTGAAGAAGGCAGCTGATATGGAGGGGCCTGCTTATGTCCATATTCTTTCCGTCTGCCCCACTGGATGGAGGTCCGCACCAGAACTTTCGATCAAATTAGGCCGGTTGGCTGTGGAGACAGGGATCTTTCCTCTTTATGAGGTGGAAAGGGGGCAATATCGCTTGAATATTGATTTCCCGAAATTGAAGCCCATTAAGGAATATATCAAGCTTCAAGGAAGATTTCGCCACCTGACCGATGAAATGATCGGGGAGATTGAAAAACGAATCCACAAGGAATACGAAGAGTTGAAAGAAAAGGCATCAAAAGGAGTTTAGAATGACCCGCTTAGAGATCGACGCCATCATCGACCGATACGAAGGAAGAGAATCTTCAATTTTAGCAATCCTTCAAGATATTCAGGCAAAAGATAAATATTTGCCGAAAGAGACGCTCGAACATTTGGGAGAACGGCTACGCATACCGGTAAATAAAATTTATAGAATTGCCACTTTTTATCGGGCCTTCAGCCTCACGCCTCGTGGTCGTCATGAGGTCTGTGTCTGCATGGGGACTGCCTGCCATGTCCGTGGTGCGCAGCGAATTGCCGATCAGATTAATCTGGAGTTAGGTATCCGACCGGGAGAGACGACCAGAGATCGAAATTTCACACTGGAAACGGTCAACTGCTTGGGCGTCTGTGCCGCTGGGCCAGTGGTGGCGATCGATGGCCAGTACTTTGGAAAGATGAGCCCTGGCAAAGTCGAAGGAACCCTGAAGAAGTTTCGGTCGGATAAGAAGAAGGAGGGGGCGAATGGGAAGGCTTAATTCTCCCCAAGAGTTGGAAAGACATAGGGATGAGATTCTCAGCAAGAGGGATCCCAATCAGCCCTTTATCACCGTTTGCGGCGGAACGGGATGTCATGCCTCAGGATGTCATGCGGTGGTGGATGCCTTCAAAAAGGTTCTTCAAGAAAAGGCCAAAGGCAATGGAGTTGGCCTTCGAGTAACGGGGTGCCATGGTTTCTGCGAAAGAGGGCCATTGGTGGTCATTCATCCTCAAATGGTTCTCTATCAAAAGGTGAAACCCGAGGATGCTCCCACGATCTTTCAGGAGACGGTACTTAAGGGTAAAAACCTCGAGGACCTACTTTATGAACATCCCACGACAGGCGAAAAAATTGTTGCTGAGAAGGATGTGCCGTTCTACAAGAAACAGATGCGGATCATTTTGGGAAACAATGGAAGCATTGATCCGACCAGTATTGAAGATTATGTCGCAGTGGATGGTTATCGAGCCTTAGCCAAGGCGTTGTTTTCGATGACACCTGAACAGATCATCAGCGAGATTAAAAAAGCCAATTTGAGGGGCCGTGGAGGTGGGGGGTTTTCTGCAGGTCTGAAATGGGAGCAGTGTCGGAACGCACCTGGGAAGATCAAGTACGTGATCTGCAATGCGGATGAAGGAGATCCGGGGGCTTATATGGATCGAAGTCTTTTAGAGGGAAATCCGCATAGCGTTCTGGAAGGAATGATCATTGGTGCCTATGCGATTGAAGCCCATGAGGGGTATATCTTTGTCCGGCACGAATATCCATTAGCCGTTGTAAATATCGGGATTGCCATCCAACATGCCCGGGAATTGGGGCTTTTGGGAAAAGACATCCTCGGATCAGGGTTCGATTTTGACGTGAAGATCAGTCGAGGAGGAGGGGCCTTTGTGGCTGGAGAATCAACGGCCCTCATGGCCACGATTGAAGGGATTGTGGGTGAACCCCGGGCAAAGCACATTCATACGGTCATTAGTGGCCTATGGGATAGGCCAACTAATTTAAATAATGTGGAGACCTGGGCTAATGTGCCGGTCATCATAAACCAGGGGGCGGATTGGTATACCCAGATCGGCACCGAGGGTAGCAAAGGAACGAAGATCTTTTCCCTCGTAGGCAAGGTGAATAACACAGGTCTTGTAGAGGTTCCGATGGGGATTACTTTACGAGAAATCGTCTATGACATCGGTGGAGGTATTCCAGAGGGAAAGAAATTTAAGGCTGTACAGACTGGAGGACCTTCGGGTGGATGTATTCCTGAATCACTGATCGATCTGCCTGTCGATTTTGATCGATTGACCGAAGCAGGTTCGATGATGGGT
>CAZEKS010000231.1:0-4325 GCA_964512795.1 uncultured Syntrophaceae bacterium | reverse complement strand
GGTTTTCTCATACCCTTATCCCTCTGCTAAATTGATCCACTATAATCCCTTTACTCCTCCTCCACTCAACCTCTCCCCACCCCCCTTTGTTATAATCCCCCCCCCAGCCCCCCTTTATAAAGGGGGCTGGGGGGATTTAAAAAAATTTATTGGACGAGGATGGTTTCCTGATAGGCCCTTTCGAAAGCAGAAAGGTTCTTTTCGGCAATTCGGCCAAAGCGCTCCTTTAGAGGAGGGATGAAAGATTCTTTCTTGACCAATCCCGAAACCTTGAGCAAGGATCCAAGCATCGTTGTGTTCGTAATCGGAAGCCCGAGAACTTCTCTGGCAATCTTGACCGCATCTACCACACCGAGCCGATTCCTGATCTTCAAGACTTCTTTCACCTTTTCAGGAGAATCATTACTTGTGGTAACCAGAATGCCATCCGGCTTCAAGCCGGCGGCAACATTAACCACCTTTAAAAGAGAGGCGTCGAGCACGACCACCAAGTCGGGTTCGTAGATATTGGCCCTGATCCTGATGGGTTGATCGCTAATTCGACAGAAGGCTAATACCGGCGCTCCTCTCCGCTCCGGACCAAAACTTGGAAAGGCTTGGGCGTACTTGCCTTCTTCAATAGCTGCCAGGGCTAAGAGTTCAGCTGAAGTGACGGCTCCCTGTCCACCTCTTCCATGGAATCTAATCTCAATCATCTCATTCTCCTAAATTGATTGAAAATATAGAAAACATAAAATATTTGAAATAGTTTTTCAATGACAGAAATATTAAAAATCCTATATCTCTCTTCGGCCCTCAAGAGCTTTTGATAAAGTCATCCCATCAGAGTATTCAATCTCGCTCCCCATCGGAATTCCATAAGCGATCCGCGTTACTTTTATACCCAGGGACTTGATGAGATCAGTAAGAAAAAGTGCTGTCGCTCCCCCCTCCACCGTGGGATTGGTGGCCAGAATCACTTCGGAAATCTTTTCCTTTTGAAGTCTTTCTACCAGTTCTTTGATCTTAAGATCGTCCGGCCCAACACCTTCTAAAGGTGAAAGGGTACCGTGTAACACATGATATCTTCCGTTAAAAACGCCAGTGTTTTCGATCGCGATGAGGTCATTCGGCCCCTCGACCACACAAAGGATCTCTCGGGCTCGGCGCTCATCTTGACAAATCCGGCAGGGATTCTCATCTGTCAGATTGAAACAGGTTGAACAAAGCCGGATTTTCTCTTTCACATCCAAAATCGCTCTGGCCAGCTCCTGGGCCTCTGATGGACTGCTCCGCAAAATATGAAAAGCCAGCCTGGACGCAGTCTTTTTCCCGATTCCCGGAAGTCTCGTCAGGGCTTCTATGAGGTGATCAATGGGTTTGGCGTGGAGGACCATAATGACTCTCCCAAAAATAATGTCAAATTACAAAGATTTAAAGCAGGCCGGGAATATTGAGCCCCCCAGTAACCTTTTTCATCTCCTCTGTCATCATCTCTTGGGATTTTCGGATGGCCTCATTCACGGCCGCCACAATTAAATCTTGTAACATTTCGATGTCTTCTCGGTTAACCACTTCTGGGTCGATCCGAATGCTAAGGACCTCCTGCTTTCCATTCATCACGACGTTCACCATGCCTCCTCCGGAACTGGCTTCCACCGTTTTCCCAGCCATCTCCTCCTGGAGTTGGGAAATTTTGGCATGGATCTGCTGAGCCTGTTTTAATATGTTTCCAAAACCTTTCGTCATATGCTTCTCCTTTTACCCCGCTAGAAATAATGCCCTGCTCGGTTTCGAATCGCAACGACTGGAATTTCTAACAGGGTTTACCCTTCCACAATTTTTCCGTTAAAGAGACGGAGAGCCTCCTGGATGATGGGGTTCTCCTCTTCTCGTTTCTCCGATTGGTTCCCTAACCCATTGTGGGTTGCCTCTCCTTTGTTGAACATGACCCGCCCCGTTGAACCCATCCCCGGGTTCAATGGTGAAACGACCACTTTTGCCTTTTTTTGAAGATATTCATGACAGATCGATTCTAATTGGCTCCGATTCTCCTTTTCCAGCATTCTCTCATAGTGGAATGAATCTTTTTCGAAACCAATCTCAATCTTCTCATCACTTAGATGGACAAGACTCCCCAAAGCCAAAAACGAACCCAATATAGGGTTCCTGGCTCTCGTAAAATCGACCAACTCTTTCCATGTCTCTTCCCAGATCTTTGGAGAGACGCCACTAAACTCCTCTTCCTTTTTTAAATCCTCTTTTTTAAAAACTGCTTCCTCGCTGACTTCCTCTTGCTTCTTGGGCGGTGCCTCTTCTTTTTGTTTATCTCTTTCCGGATTCTCTGGATGGATAACTCTTACTGAAGTAGAGGAGTTTTTTTTCTCCCCCCCTCCTTTGGGCAGTTCCTTATTTTCTAAGGCCTCCAACTTCTTGATCATCTCATCGATGGGAAGGATGGGCCGTAAAGTGGCCATTCGAATCAATGTCATCTCCAGCATGGTTCGAGGAAAAGTGGACTGTGCTATTTCCTGTTCTCCTTTCAAAAGAAGACTGAAGAGATGATTTAATTGATCGAATTGGAATTTTCCCGCCTGTGTTTTTAATAACTCCAGATCCTCTTCCGGCAATTCCAGTAACCCTTCTGGATGTTGACTGACCTTGATGAGGATTAAGTTGCGAAGATATTGAAGAAGCTCCCGGCAGAAATGTTGAAGATCGTATCCAAAGTGGTAGACATGCTCGATAACCCCCATGCACCGCTCAACATCCCTATTGGCAAGGGCGTCTATGGTATCGCTAAGAATTTTATGATCGATGAGTCCAAGGACTTCCGCAATATCTTCATCGCGGATATTTTCTCCTGCAAAAGCGATCACCTGGTCGAGAAGACTTTGAGCATCCCTCAGGCTCCCTTCTGATTCTTGGGCGATAGAAAGAAGTCCTCTCTGGCTGATCTGGATCTTTTCCTCCTCCACGATCCTCTTCAGGCTCCCGATGATCTCCCTAAACGGAATTCTCTTAAAATCGTATCGCTGGCATCGTGAAAGGATGGTGGCGGGGATTTTATGAGGTTCGGTGGTGGCGAAGATAAAGAGGATGTGTGGCGGAGGTTCTTCCAATGTCTTCAATAAGGCATTGAAGGCCTCTCTGGTTAGCATATGGACTTCATCGATGATGTAAACCTTATACCGACTTTTGGCCGGGGTATAACGGACATTCTCCCTCAACTCTCGAATTTCATCTATCCCGCGGTTAGAGGCTCCATCGATCTCAATCACATCCATCGAATTCCCGTGGGTGATTTCCTGACAGTTTGTGCATTGATCGCAGGGATTAATTTGGGGACCTTTCTCGCAGTTTAAGGCTTTTGCTAAAATGCGAGCCGTAGAGGTCTTGCCGACCCCTCTTGCCCCGGTAAATAAGAAGGCATGAGCCACCCGTTTTTGTGAAATGGCGTTTTGTAAGGTTTGGGTGATGTGTTGTTGCCCAACAACCTCTTCAAAGAGCTGCGGCCTCCACTTTCTCGCTAACACTAAATAGGACATTTTTATTCCATTTCAGATTGCAGATTTTAGATTTGAGACTTCCGCTTTTAACAGTTAGCTATCAGTCATTAGCATACTGTTTCTAACACTTCTTTACAATGCTCGTAGGACTGTCATTCCCGCGAAAGCGGGAATCCCCAGGTTGAAAAGACTGGATTCCGGATCAAGTCCGGAATGACAACATTGTAAGGGCATTGCTGAGACAGTACATTAGCTTTGATTTATTAAATAACTTGTTGATAGCCAGGCACCCCTGCGGCACACAAAGGGGATTACTACCGCTGCTTCCTTCCGGACCTGACGGGGTTTGTAATCTTTTGTTGCGCAGGACCCGACTATCAACAAGATCTTATAGATTTAGTCAGGAATTTCTCCAATATTTCACACAAATCTTTTAAGTTAATACCTATTGGGACAACTCTTTCAACGAATTTCTCAGCATCATCTGCAAAGACGATTTACCCTTCGATGTCTTGAGATACCTTTCTCGAAGTTTTGCGTCTCCCATACTCTTGTATCCTTCATAAAAAACCAAATCCAAGGGTCTTCGGCCCTTCGTCGATGTCACCTCTCCCTTTTGATGTTCTTGCAACCTATTCCGGAGGTTTGTTGTGTAACCGATGTAGAGTTTTCCATCAAGCTGACTTCTCAACACGTAAACATAATACATATCAGCCTATAAGCTGGCGCCCTGAACTACGTTGAGTTCAGGGCCCTGCCCTGAATCTTTCGTGGTTCAGGGCTGCCATGCACCCTATCCTGAACTACATGGAGTTCAGGACGAATCCTGAACCTTAC
>CAZEKS010000230.1:0-4341 GCA_964512795.1 uncultured Syntrophaceae bacterium | reverse complement strand
AAAGGATCCGAAAGGCGAGCATGGACAGCCGGAAGACTATGAGAGAGATCGCTGAAGCCATCCTCCTGACAGAAAGAATGGAGGGATAATCGCTCTTAGAAAGGTCTTTGGAAAAGTTGTTAAAATTATTTCAGAGACCTCCGGATTTTTCCAGAAATCTCTTAAAATATTCTTGACAAAAATAATCCCCTATATTATATACTTCCCTGGTCAATACAAAGAGGTATTGAAGACGAAGGCGTCAAAGAAATTTGGCGCCTTTTTTTATCATCAACCCCAAAAAAGGAGAACAAGACATGCCAGAGTTGAATCCCTTTAAGATTGCACAGAGTCAGTTGGATGTGGCGGCAGAAAGATTAGGCTTGGACCAAGCCACTCATACTCTGCTCCGGTGGCCTCAGCATGAGCTCCGGGTAACGCTTCCCGTTCAAATGGATGACGGAAAATTTCAAATTTTTCATGCGTATCGGGTCCAGTATAACACGGCTCGGGGGCCTTCGAAAGGCGGCATTCGATGGCATCCGGAAGAGACCATCGACACCATCAGGGCCCTGGCTTCCTGGATGACTTGGAAGACGGCGGTGGTGGATATTCCTTTAGGAGGAGGAAAAGGCGGGGTAACCTGCAATCCAAAATGGATGTCGGACGCCGAGAAGCAACGTTTGGCCCGCGCCTACATTCGGGCAATCGCCTCGACGCTTTCGGTTTCGAAAGATGTACCCGCTCCGGATGTCTATACGACTCCTCAAATTATGGCTTGGATGATGGACGAATATGAGACGATAGTAGGCTATCATCATCCCGGTGTCATCACAGGCAAACCGATTCCCCTTGGAGGATCAGAGGGACGGGGAGACTCCACGGCACGAGGTGGTGTCTATGTGACGCGCGAAACGGCTAAACTCTTGAACATTAACCTCAGAGATAAGACCATGGCGATCCAGGGCTTTGGCAACGCCGGTCAATACGCCGCTCTCTTGGGCAATGAGATTCTTGGACTGAAACTGGTTGCCGCGTCGGACTCTCAGGGAGGGATTTATAATACGAAAGGATTAGATCCCAAACAGGTGGTGGATTACAAGCTTAAAACCGGCAGTCTCCAAGGATTCCCAGGGGCCGAAAGGATCAGCAACGAAGAGCTTCTGGAACTGGAGGTCACGGTTCTTTTTCCGGCAGCCCTCGAAAATGTGATTACAGCGGCAAACGCCAGTCGAATCAGGTGCAAGATTTCTTGTGAGCTGGCCAACGGGCCAACCACGCCGGAGGCCGATGAGATTCTCCATCAGAACAATATCTTTGTTCTGCCTGATTTCCTTGCCAATGCAGGGGGGGTGACCGTATCCTATTTTGAGCAAGTTCAAAACACGTATAATTTTTACTGGCCGCTGCAGGAAGTTCACGAAAGACTCGACCAAAAAATGACCCGAGCCTTCCACGGAGTCTACCAAATGTACCTCAAGGAGAAGGTAGACATGCGACAGGCCGCCTATCTCGTTTCTGTGGCGAGAGTAGCAGAGGCCTGCAAATTGCGGGGCTGGGTATAAACCTCATTCATTCTTATCATCAACCATGCCGTGGTAGGGGCGATCTTAAACGCCTTTACCACAGGTTGGTCTAATGAAGGGACGAAATTGACCCTCGGGTTCCAAAGACTGCTTTGATATTTTCCATTGGACCTTTTAATCCAAATTTAACGATCTCCCATGTTCGCCCCAGAATTTGTTCATTATAATGAAATCTGCTATATTGAATTTGAGAGTTGATAAGAAACGTTGCCAGAGGCAGGTGGGTGTGCTGGAAAAACTTTATAGCGGCACCTTTGACCATTTAGATGCACTGTTATCAGATACTTTGCGGAAGTCACCACAGGTGAGATCGCATCTTGCCTATAAAACTTATAAAAGAACCGCATTATAAAGTTTTGGAAGCACACTCACCTGCCGATTGAATGCAATGTTAAGTTTAAGTCTGAGAATTTTTTTCTGATAAAAAAATGGACATTTCAACGGTTCCCAGTGGGATTCAGGCCCTTGATGAAGTTTTGCAGGGAATCCGGTTAGGCGACAATGTCGTTTGGCAGGTTGACCGCTTGGAGGATTACCATTACTTTGCTGAGCCGTTTGCCGAGGCCGCCGTGGCGGCCAGCCGGCGATTAGTCTATTTGCGCTTCGCCTCCCACCCGCCCGTGTTGGCGCCTCGGCCGGGGCTGGAAACGATTGAGTTGGACCCCAGCCTGGGCTTCGATTATTTTACGCGAGAAGTTCACCTTCTCATTGAAGCCCATGGCCCCGAGGTCCTGTATATCTTTGATAACTTGTCGGCGCTGGTGGTGGAGTGGGCGACCGACGAGCTGCTAGCCAACTTTTTCCAAATCACCTGCCCCTACTTGTTTGAGTTGAACACCGTAGCTTACTTTGCTTTGACGCGTGGCCAACATGCTCATTACGCCGTGGCTCGGATCCGGGACACAACGCAAATCCTGGTGGACGTGTACCACGCCAAGGCTCAAATGCACATCCACCCTATCAAGGTATGGGACCGTTATTCACCACAGATGTTTCTGCCCCATCTCGTCGCTGGTGAAAATTGGTTGCCTCTTTCTCACAGCCGCGAAGCCGCAGAAGTATTGGCCTCGGCCCATCAATCGCCCTTGCTTGAAACGACGCGACCGATGGCTCCTTGGGAAAGCGTTTACCAAAAACTTCTTCACTACAGGGACACCCTATCCGGCTTTGACGAAACGGATCCGGAGCAGTTAGCTTTAAAACAGGAACTGTGCCGCATGCTCATCGGTCATCACCCTGTCTTCAGCCGGCTTGCGGATCGGTATTTTAAACTGGAGGATCTGTTTGCGATTCGCAATCGTCTGATTGGAGCAGGACGCATCGGCGGCAAGGCCGCCGGCATGCTGCTGGCGCAACGCATCCTTCTGACGGAGAACGAAAAAACCGGGAATGGCTTTTCAGGCCGCCTCGATGACCACGACTCTTTTTACATTGGCTCGGATGTCTTTTTCACCTTTCTGGTCAATAACGACCTTTTTCGGCTCCGCTTGCAGTTGACCTGTGATTCGGCCACTTCCCACGAAGAGTTTCAAGAAATAGAGGAGCGGTTTTTAGCCGGTCGCTTTTCTGCAACCATCCAGGAGCAGTTTCGCGCCATGCTGGCCTACTATGGACAGGCGCCCATCATCGTGCGTTCCAGCAGTTTGTTGGAAGACAGCTTTGGCAATTCGTTTGCCGGGAAATATCGAAGTATTTTTTGTGCGAACCAGGGAGATCCCGATGCCCGCTTGGCGGACTTTATGCGGGCTGTCAAATTGGTATATGCCAGTGCCCTCAATCCCGATGCCCTCTGCTATCGCAGCAAGCGGGGCCTTGGCGCAAACGACGAACAGATGGCCATCTTGGTACAGCGTGTTTCAGGCATGCCATACCGGCACTACTTCTTTCCGACGTTGGCCGGAGTCGCCTTCTCGCGCAATCTCTATGCCTGGAACGACCGTATTGATATCCGGCAAGGCATCATCCGCCTGGTTTTTGGGTTGGGCACACGCGCGGTGGAGCGGGTCGGTTCGGATTACCCTCGCATGATCGCCATCAGCCATCCCCACTTACGCCCGGAAGTGGGAGCCAAGGTCTCCAAATATTCTCAACACCAGATGGATTTGCTCAACCTCGAAGCCAACCAGTTCAAGACCCGCTTCTTGACCGACGTGTTAGGGAATGGCGACTATCCCAATCTTCACTTCTTCGTTTCGGTCATGCGTGACAATTACCCTTACGACCCTGTCTCCGGAAAACTTGATGGAAGCGCAGAACAATGGGTGCTCACCTTTAACAACCTGATCCTCCGTACAGATTTTGTTCCGTTCATGGGGAACCTTTTGGCCACACTTGAAGAGGCCTATGGGCAACCGGTGGACGTGGAGTTTACCGCCTCCGTGGATGCGGGCGAGCATGTCCGCATCAATCTGCTTCAATGCCGCCCCCTGTTTACGCCCGGCTCACTGGTGGATGTATCGGTACCAGTCTCCTTGGAACGCCAGCAGATTCTATTTCGTGCCCATCGCATGATCTGCGGCGGCTTGGTGGAACAAATCCGTTACATTCTCTACATTGACTCACAACGTTATCATCGCCTGGCCTCCGAGGCAAAAAAATCACTGGGACGCCTGGTAGGGCAGATCAACCGCCATCCGGCGATCCAAAACAACAAGATCGTCATGATGGGACCGGGTCGGTGGGGGAGTGGCAACATTGATTTGGGAGTCAATGTGACTTATGCCGATATTGATAACGCAGCGGTATTGGTAGAAGTGGCCTTGGAAGAAGCCGGCCA
>CAZEKS010000229.1:0-4355 GCA_964512795.1 uncultured Syntrophaceae bacterium | reverse complement strand
CTACTCTCTATCTTGCCATGACCTGGTCGTCGGCAATTCGGTTTTGGATTGGAGCAGGGTCACGCTGGAAAGGGAGATTCTACACCGAACATAAAAAGGTCTAACACTTTAGCCCCTTGAAACGGAATGGGATGAGTTCCCCGATTCCCACCAAAGGCGGGACTTCCAAAGTTTTAGAATGCGGTCTTTTATATTTTATACGTTTGTCCATCCATCAATATTCTCTCGCCGCAACGAAACGAGCGATCTCCCTGAGCGGATCGGCCTCCGGCCCCAATGGCTTTAGAGCATCAACCGCCAGGTGCACCAATTCTCTTGCCCTTTTCTTCGACTCCTCCACTCCCAGCACGGAAGGATAAGTTGCCTTCCCCTTTGCAAGATCGCTTCCTGTCTTTTTACCCATTAAGTCAGCCTTTCCTTCGACATTCAGGATATCATCGGCGACCTGAAAGGCCAACCCGAGGCTCTCCCCATAGCGGGTCAGCGCCTTGAGGATTTCCTCCTTTGCCCCCCCCAATTTGGCTCCCACCCGAACCGAAGCTAAGATCATCGCTCCTGTCTTATGGGTATGAATATATTGGACTGTAGGGAGATCCACTGCTTTTCCCTCTGATTCAATGTCCACCACTTGCCCGCCCACCATCCCTAAAACCCCTGCCGCCTGAGCTACCTCGTTGATCAGATCGAGGATCAATCCTCCGTCACTTGAGGGGTGATCTTTTGCGGGCTGGTTTGTCATCAGTTTGAAGGCCTCTGTGAGGAGGCCGTCTCCTGCCAAAATTGCGATCGCCTCTCCAAATATTTTGTGACAGGTAGGTTGTCCCCGGCGATAATCGTCGTTATCAATCGCTGGGAGATCATCGTGGATGAGAGAGTAGGTGTGGATCATCTCCAGGGCGCAGGCAAATGGAAGAATCCTCTCTCCCTCTCCTCCCACTGCCTCAAAGGAGGCGATGGATAAAATGGGACGAATCCGCTTCCCTCCAGCAAAGAGACTGTGCTGTATCGCCTTGTGAAGATTCAATGTGAATTCCTCTTTTTTCGGGAGATATCCCTCCAAAGCGGAATCCACCCTCTCCTTCTTTTCTTGTAAATATCGAGTAATATCCATCAAGAATTATCCCCGGGAGCTTTTTCCCCTATGCCTATCGAATGGATGGGGTGGATCGATTTTCGGCTTTACTGAACGGTCGGAAGGCGGGGGGCCTTCAAGAAAGTCCATTATGGCACTCCTCACCTTCTCAATATCCGCTTTGGTGTTGATGCAGGGCCCGTTGGGACGCTCGTTCAGGATCCCGATCACCGGAATGGGATAAGTATCTTGAATGCCAGCCGTCAGATCAAGTTCGCAGGCGACCGCCACAATGGCCTCAGGTCTGTTCTCCAAAACAATTCTTCTGGCCAATGTTCCGCCAGTGGCCACGGCGATCTTTAAATGATATTGATCAGAGAGTTCAATCAAATCTTTAATTTCACATTTTCCGCAGCCTTTGCAGTTCCTAATATTCCCTGTGATCTTAATCTCGCAGTCAAAATCCTGAATGCAGTGCGGAAGGAGGATCAAAAGTTTATCGGGCCGGACCCAGTGTCTGTTCGATCGGATGAGGTGGTTGTTCAATTCGACAAAAGACTGCCTGACTCTTTCTTTCGATATGCCGACGACCTTTCCCATCAGGATCATTAGCGGAAAAAGGACTTTCGCAACAATGCCTCTCAACTTTTGAGACAGGAAAATATCCTTGCCTCGCAATATCGTGAAGACAAGCAGTAAACCACCGAAGATCATGAGGAAAACCAAAGAGGCGAGGGCGAAACTGAAGATAGGCGGGAGGGAGGGATGGATGTTTTTCAATCCAACGATGGGAACATACCAGAGGAGAAAGATAAGAAAGAAGAGAAGGATACAGGTCAAGACTAACAATCCAATAAAGATCCTTTTTTGCGGCCTGTTCTCCAATGTCATCCTCTTAAAATTCAAATATCAAAATCAGAAGTTCAGATGAACCAGTTGGGAACCCCCCCTCAGGTATTTTAACAAATTTGTTGTTTGTTAACCAGGTTTAAGATACATTCCTGCTAAACTTTTCTGCCATCTGCCTTCATGAGCTGGGTTTGGCATTAAATCCAGCTGTCACTGGAATCTTTCTGCAGACTTGCTCTCTATTTTGAGACTGAAGAATCCTGACAGGCATTGGGTAACTGTTGAACCATTGGGCCTTCGGTCCGGTGGCCACGTAAACAGACCCAAAGTGCCTTGAGGGGATGCATGAAAGTGTCATTGACTGCTGTCGGCTCGAAACCACTATGGAGCATGCAATTGGCACATTTAGGATTGCGACCGGTACCATAGATGCCCCAATTTGTTTCCTCCATCAGGGCTTTGAAACTTGGGGCATAGCCTTCATTCGTCAAGAGATAACAGGGCCTCTGCCAGCCAAAGATATTCCGCGTAGGGTTACCCCATGGGGTGCAGTCGTAAGCCTGGTTGCCAGCCAGAAAGTCGAGAAATAGAATCGACTGATTGAATTTCCATTTTCGCCCTTTGCCGAGTTTGAGGATGTTGCGGAAGAGGTTGATGCTTTGTGTACCCATCAGGAAGATGTCCTTTTGTGGCGCCTGTGAATATCGATAAGCAGGTGACACCATCATGCCTTCAGCTCCTAAACTCATGACAAAGTCGAAGAAACCTGAAACCTCTTGCGCTCCTGTGCCCTCATAAAGGGTACAGTTAATGGTAACCCGAAACCCTTTCGAACAGGCCAACTTGATGCCTTCAACCGCTGAATCGTATACCCCTTGGCAGCAAGCCAAAGCATCATGTCTCTCCCGATTACCATCTAGATGGATGGAGAAGGTGAGGTAAGGGGATGGAGTATAATCTTTGATACGAGTTTTAAGTAATAGTCCATTAGTGCAAAGATAGACAAACTTTTTTCTTTTTATGAGACCCGAGACAATCTGGGGCATCTCGTCATGAATCAGAGGTTCTCCCCCGGAAATGGCCACGACGGGCGCACCGCATTCATCGGACGCAGAGAGACACTCCTTCACACTTAGACGTCGATTGAGAATCTCTTCGGAATAACCGATCTTGCCACAGCCGGCACACTCCAGATTGCAGCGAAACAAGGGCTCCAACATCAACACCAGAGGATAACGCCGTCTTCCACGAAGCCTCTGGCTGATCAAATAGCGTGAAATGCGATATTGCTGAATGAAGGGTACACCCATGGAAGTTTCCTTCTATTTACCCCGTTAGAAATAATGCTCTGCTGGTCTGCAGTCCCGCTATGGCGGAATTAGATTTTAGAATAATTCCAGCGGGGTTTAATGCCCCATTGGAATTTCTAACGGGGTTAACTCTGAGGGAATAAGGAATCCGGCAGGCAAAAATGCATTTTTTCAGGCTCACTCTCCATCTCGTTCACCAGGCTTACACCGTAGGCATGCAACTTTTTTAATACCTTCTGTACCGTTGCTTCGGGGGCAGAGGTTCCAGCAGTAATGCCTACCCTGGTCTTTTCCGAGAACCAAGCTGGATGGAGATCATCCGTATCCTCTATCAAATAAGCAAGTAAGCCGTTCTGTTCACCCACCTCACGTAGACGATTCGAGTTGGAGCTGTTACGGGCCCCGACCACTAATAATAAGTCTATGTCTTTTGCCAGTTGTCGGACCGCGTTCTGCCGGCTTTGTGTCGCATAACAGATATCACTCAGCTCAGGCCCTTGAATGCTGCCCCACTGTTCTTTTAAAGCTTCAATCACTTCGCGGGTATCGTCAAGGCTGAGCGTCGTTTGAGTGACATAGGCGAGGCGATTTGGGTTTCTGACCTTTAACCTTTCCACTTCATCTTTTCTCGAAAGCACATAAACTGGGCCTTCAACACAGCCTCGGGTCCCTTCCACCTCTGGATGGCCGGGATGGCCGATAATGATGACCTCAAAACCTTGGTGACTATATCGCTGGGCCTGGAGATGTACCTTGGTAACCAATGGACAGGTCGCATCGATGACCTCCAGATTTCTCTTATGCGCCTCTTTGAATACGGCGGTGGATACACCATGGGCACTGAAGATGATCACCGCACCCGCAGGAGCTTCATCGAGCATTTCAATAAATAAAGCACCCTGGTTTTTCAAATCTTCGACGACATGGTGATTATGGACAATCTCATGCAACACGTAAACAGTCGTGCCGTAAATCTCAAGGGCACGCTCCACAATCTTGATGGCGCGAACCACCCCTGCACAAAACCCACGGGGCTGAGCGAGTATCACTTGCATGGATTCAACCAAATTTAAATATAGATAGAATAATAATCGTCTATGAAAATAGTTGTCAAGTTCAATCCC
>CAZEKS010000228.1:0-4356 GCA_964512795.1 uncultured Syntrophaceae bacterium | reverse complement strand
CAACACTCCTCGCCCTCACTTTCGTGCCAAAAAAATGAGAGGAAGCGCAGAAAGCGCATTGGTACGGACATCCACGGCTGGTGACCAAAGGGGTGATGTCCCGGCTTCCCAATTTGGTTCTTCGATAATCGTCCATGTGAATGAGATGTCTGGCAGGAAGGGGAAGACTGTCGAGATTTTCAATGAAGGGCCTGCGAGGGGTTCGCACAAGTTGTCCTTTTGAAAGGAAACTGATTCCCTGGATCGAATCGAATGGACCGTTTTTTTTCTCTAAAGCGGCAGCCAATTCTGAAAAGGTAATCTCCCCTTCTCCGTGGACGATGAAATCAACTCTTCGGGTCGAAAGGATTTCTTCATCCACATAGCCGGGGTGTGGACCTCCCATTACCACCGTGCAACCGTTTGCCTTCGCTTTCTTGGCTAATTGAAGGGCCTGACGATGACGAGTCGTATCCGTGGAGATACCCACCATGTCATATTTCTTAAAATTGATATCTTCCTTCCTCCTTCGAACCGCTAAGTCTCTGACCGCTACCGGATGACCTTTCTTTTCCGCAAAAGCTGCGACATAGAGAAGCCCCAGAGGAGGAAAGAGAACCCCTGTTGCTTTCAGAGTCCCGGATGGGGCAGGATTGATTAACAAGATTCGCATGATAAATCTTTCAACGTGTTTGCATAGAGCATAGCGCATAGCGCAGAGCGCATAGCGTTTAAAATAACAAATCCCAAATCACAAAAAAATTCCAAATTCCAATTACAAATGACCGAAACATTTTTGTTTAGAAATTTGGATTTTGGTTATTGGTATTTGTTCGGAACTTGGTATTTGTAATTTGGTGCTTTTCCTCGCTATCGGCTGTGCCCTTTGCTCTATGCTTTCTGGGGATGGCGATAGCGTTCGCAGAGGTCGCCCCAGCAGGCCACCACCTGACGGTCCACAAGAAGCTCAATCACCTCACATTGATTTTCACACTCCCCACATTCAAATCCCCGTGTGGAGCAGGATTTCCGGGGAAGGTCAAATCCCCTAAATTGGGTTTTGGAGAGTTTGGCCTTTTTCACCAATTTAGCAACGCCCAGGGCACCCATGACATCAAAATGTCTCGGGATGACGAGAGAAACCTCTAATTCTTTTTCGAGCGCTTTTTGGATACCTCGATTTGCTGCGACGCCACCCTGGAAGACGATGGGAGAGAGGATTTCTTTCCCCCGGCAGACATTATTCAGATAATTCTTCACCAGGGAGTCACAGAGGCCAGCTACGATATCCTCAACAGAATGTCCGATCTGTTGCTTATGAATCATATCGGTCTCGGCAAAAACCGTGCATCGTCCCGCGATCCGGACGGGGTGATTGGCCTTGAGAGCGAGATCCCCAAAAGCCTCGATGGAGATCCCGAGTCTGGCGGCTTGTTGATCTAAAAAAGATCCTGTGCCTGCTGCGCAGACGGTATTCATAGCGAAGTCGACCACAACGCCATTTCTCAGCACGATGACCTTGGAATCCTGCCCACCGATTTCGATGATGGTCTTTGCTTCAGGGAAAAAGTCAATCACGGCAATGGCATGGGCGGTAATCTCATTTTTGATGAGGTCGCCCCCTACCAAATAAGCGGCTAAATGCCGGGCGCTGCCGGTCGTGGCGACTCCATCAATAGCAACGACTTTCCCCAATTGCGTCAGGATTTTCTCCATCCCTTGCTGAATGGCTTCAATGGGTCGACCGCTGTTGCGGATATAGGACTCAGCTAAAACTTGGTCGTCTTCGCTCAGCACCACTAACTTGGTAGTAATGGACCCGACATCAATGCCTAAATAATTACCCATAGTAGGAATTTGTAGCGCCCCCATTTACTGGGGGCGAAATCTCAAAATCCCGTCGGCAATAAATGCCGACGCTACTCCTAAAGAAATTCTAAATTCAAAACGGAATTCATTTCTGTCATTCGATATTTGAATTTTGATATTGTTTCGAATTTCGTGCTTCGGATTTAGAATTTTTTCTTTCTTCCACCACATCCCGGAACGCCTCCAGTCGAGTGGTCAGCCCTTCCCTTCCTGTATGTTCATCAAAGGAGAGAATGAGAAAAGGGATGGATGGGCCACCCCGAACTTTCAACCTTCTTTTCACGAATTCTTGAAGGAGGGCATCAATGCCACATTTAAAGGAAGTGAGGAAAACCGCCCCATCCACGCCACCGGACAGGAAGTGAAACAGAGACCCCACGATCTCTCTTCCGGATGACCAGTAAATCTCTTTGGAAAGGTCAGAAACTTCCCGATTGATCTCCTTTTCAGAAAGGAAATCAGAGGTAATGATCTCCATTCCTAAACTCTTCGCCAAGGTGAAAAGGTCTTTGTTGACATCGATGTCAAAGAGATTGTAAGGATGGCCGATGAAAGCGACACGCAACGAAGGCCCGATCCCTTTTTCTCCCCCTCCCCCTTTTACTGCCTCCCCCTCCCCTTCATCCCCTCCCGTCACGCCAAAGCGTGAAGTGGAAAGATTAGGGAGAGTTGGCGTTGGAATATCCATTTCAAAGAGTTGCCTCGTGGGAAGTCGGTTGATTCGATTCATCCAGTCTCTTTGAAATTCGTTGAAAGAATGCTCCGCCTCTCGAAAGGCCTTCTTGCTCTCCTGCCTCGATGCCCCGAGCTTTCCACCGATCTTTTGAAAAGTCTGAAGGAGGGACATTCCTCCTTTTCGAAGATCGATGGTTTCGTCAATAATGGAAACATCTTCTCCCGTGGCAAGCCGCACAATGTCCGGAGCTCCCCGAAACTTTGGACACATGATATAAGTTCGATGGATGCTGACTAAACGAGGGATAAAAAGATGATCCACTTTTTCTTTCAATTGCATGGCATGGGTGACCAGAAGTTTCATCGGAAGACAACTGTCTTCGAAATAGACAATCTTTTCCTTTTGTCTCACCCCGTCGGACACCCTCACCCTCCAACCCAACCTTTCAAAGAAGGGACGCCAGAAGGGGAAGTAACGATAAAACATCAGGGCCCTGGGAATGCCTACGCAGCCCTTCTCTTCCATTCCAACATCTCCACGAAGGCCTCAAGGAGTGTCTGAATGCGGCCTTCGATTTCTTGCTCGTCTAAAATGAGAGTGAGGATAGGGATGTTCCAATCCTTCCCGACTTTGGTCAGGATTCCCGAAGCGGTGGTCTCCGGCATACAGGCAAATGGCATGAGATGGACGATCCCATCGTATCCTTCTTTGGATCTCAGGATGGCCTCACCGATGGCGACATTACATTCTGCCCCCACATCGTAACCCAGATAAGCCTTGGAAGCTTCAAAGAAACGAACCCGTTCGGAAGCTTGATCCGCCTTATTTTTCCGAAGGCTCCTCAGGATATGAGTGGAGAACCAGGAGGTGCGTGTCACGTCCACACCCAATTCACCCAATTTCTGTTCCACTCCTCGATTGATATGGGGATCCATCACCGTGTAGAGCTCGCCCACCATCGCCACTTTAAATGGAACGCGGGAACGATCCTGTTCCATTTCTTGAAGAAGGGCCTTTGCTTCCCGAACCGCTTCCTGAAGGGCTCTCGGAGTTTTGGCCTCATCCACCCAGGAGAGCGCCCTTTTCAATCGCTTCTGAGTCTCCCCTTTCTTGATCTCCATGGGCCTGACCTTCATGGCCAATTGCTCCAATGCCTCGCAGGCCATCATCTTCTTCCATCCCATCCAGAGTCCGTATGGAAAGAGGAGGATATTTCTCGCGCTTAATTCTTTTCTCAGCTCCTTCGTCTCTTCATGATTCTTCCAGATGGCCTGCCAAGTCAATCGAGGTGGAATGGTCAGCCATCGATAATGGAGGCCCATATCCTCAAGGATGACTTTTTGAACCAGGTCATAGAGTCCCAAACGACAGGGAGGGCCACTGCCCACCATCACAATGGTATCCGCTCCCATCTGAAGGGCTTCGATGAAATTCCCCAGGATGACTTTGAAAGGAAGACAGATACACTCATTCGAGTGGAGGACACCAAGGGTCAGGGTTTTTCGGCTGGTTTCAGGGGGAACAATATAGGGAATGCCGGCGGTCTCTGCGATCGCCTTGCAAAAGATGTGCATCGAACCCAAATGCGGAAAGGTTACCTTCATCCATGTTTACCCACTACCTTTTTCCTTTCTGAAAGGGACTGAGGGTTTGGACCCTCCACTTTTTCCTTCCAGGCATCTTCTGCAATCTCTCCATAAGTTTTGGCGTAGCTATCGATGGCCTGTGCAAAATCCGTAAAGAACTGATCTGCCCCTTCATGGGTAAAGTATTTCGAATGCTGAAGGGCAATCTCCCTCCCCTGTTCAGGGTGATCGATCAGAGGACAGGCC
>CAZEKS010000227.1:0-4358 GCA_964512795.1 uncultured Syntrophaceae bacterium | reverse complement strand
GCGGATCGATCCAAATTTCAAGGGAAAACCGGTCTGCGCCGGCCTTGCCGCCTCCCCGGGAGCAGCCTCCGGAAAGGCAATCTTTGATGCCGATGAGGCGGAACGGGTAGGAAAGCTCGGCCACAAGGTGATCCTGGTTCGAGAAGAGACCAAACCTGAGGATATTCACGGATTCTTTGCCTCACAAGGAATCTTGACAACCCGTGGGGGAAAAACTTCCCATGCCGCTGTGGTGGCAAGAGGCATGGGGAAACCTTGTGTTTCAGGATGTGAAGAACTCCGCATCGATCCGAAAGGGAAAGAGGCGACGATTAAAAATGTTCACCTCAAGGAAGGAGATTTTATCACCATCGATGGCTCCAGGGGCGAGGTCTATCTGGGAGAGGTCCCAACCGTAGCCCCTGAAATCAGCAAAGACCTGCTGACGCTCCTGAGCTGGGCGGATGAGATAAGAACCATGGGCGTTCGGGCCAATGCCGATACCCCTGAGGGAGCGATCAAAGCAAGACAGTTGGGGGCAGAAGGGATCGGCCTCTGCCGAACAGAGAGAATGTTTAATGCCGCGGATAGGCTCCCTATCGTCCGGGAGATGATCTTGGCAGGGTCAAAGGAAAAGAGAGCAGAGGCGATTGCAAAACTTCTTCCCGTGCAGCGCAGCGACATTAAGGAAATCCTCAGGGCCATGGAAGGGCTGCCGGTGACCATCCGCCTCCTCGACCCACCGCTTCATGAATTTCTTCCGTCCGCCGAAGAATTAGCCGAGGAATTGAGAAAGCTGAAGGAGGTCGAGACCGCCTTCTCCACCATGGAAAACATCTCTGATGCGATGAAGTTTTTGGATCCCTCTTTTCGGGAATCACTCGAACTCCTCGACCACGTGGTGACGGATATTGTCGAGATTAAAGAGAAGAGACTCGATAAAAAGCTCATCCGGAAAGAACAGGAGACCCTTAGGAAGGTGAAGGAGATGATGGAGGTCAATCCCATGCTGGGCCATCGGGGAGTGAGGTTGGGAATCACCTATCCCGAGATTTATAAGATGCAAATTCAGGCCATTCTGGAGGCGGCCGCCGAGCTGATTAAAGAAGGAGTCGATATTCAACCTGAAATCATGGTTCCCCAGGTCTGCACAGCCCAGGAATTAAAATGGGTTTATCAACTCGCCAAAAAGGTCCAAAAGGAAGTGGAGAAACAATATCGAATTCAGATCCCATTCAAATTCGGGACCATGATCGAGGTCGTGAGAGCCTGTATGAGAGCCGGTAGGCTTGCAGAGGTTGCCGACTTCTTCTCCTTCGGGACCAATGATCTCACTCAGGCCACCTTCTCTTTCTCAAGAGAGGATGCGGAGAATAAATTCCTTCCTCTTTATAATCAACGAAAGATTCTCCAGGACAATCCCTTTGAAGTATTGGATGTGAAAGGCGTGGGGAGATTAATGATGATTACCATTGAGTGGGGAAGGAAGACGAAACCAGATCTGAAGATTGGAATTTGTGGTGAACACGGCGGTCACCCGGAATCAGTTGAATTCAGTCATAACATCGGACTTTCATATGTCAGTTGTTCTGTTCCCCGACTCCCGATTGCGCGTCTCGCAGCAGCCCATGCCAAACTCAAAGAGAAGGATAAAATACTGCCAGAAAAATATGACCCGGATACGAGTTTTAGCATCTTTCTCTAAGTCATTTAAGAGTTGTTTAGACCTCAACGGGTACACGGGGTATTGTACAGGTAGGAGGAAATGATTCATGTCCTTTAGAGCATCGATCAAGGTCTGTTTCGGTGACATTGATAATGCGGGTATCGTCTACTATCCCCGTTTCATGCATTACTTCCATCTGGCATTGGAGGAATTCTTCGCTAATGAGATGGGGATCGATTATGCAGACGTCATACATCAACGCAACCTCTCCCTTCCAACCGTCCACCTCGAAAGCGACTTTCGACGGAGGTTGCGTTATGGCGATCGGATCAATATAGAAGTCAGAGTGATCAACATCGGCCAAAGCTCCATTACCTGGGGGTATAAGGGCTACCGAAGGGATGAAGAAGAAATGGTCGTCGAAGGACAAAACGTTACGGTCTGCGTTAGGACAGACACCTTTGAGAAAATAGACGTCCCTGAATGGCTGAGACAGGGTTTGACAAGCTACATGGAGAGATTTAATAAGAAGTGATCCCAGGGCCCACAAGGTGGAGTGTTGTAAACCATCAGACCTCAAGGGAAAGGATTTTCTGATCTCTTAATCTGACATATCCCTGATGAGTAATTCTCAGGTGAGGAATGGCAGGGGTTCCAAGAGTATCGATGGTGAGCATGGGCTTTTCCCATTTGACTCCGTTCTCCCTCAGGGATTCTTCAAGTCGTCTTACCTCTTCCCTTACTACCTCCATCGATTTTAACGATAGCAATCCGCAGAGAGGAGCAGGAAATTCTGCGGCGACCGCACCTCCTACTGCATAAACGCCTCCGCCGCCAATTTCCTTTAGCCTTTCCATGACCGTCTCGATCGATCGGGTGTCGCACCCCACAATGATCATATCCGTTACATCCCAGCACATCGTAGATCCATAGGCTCCCTTTTGAAGGCCAAATCCTTTGAGAAACCCTGTGAATGCCTTTCCGCTACCGACCCGATCTATGGCAAAAATCATGATGACGTCCTCAGATTCACCAGGGATCTCAAGGTCAACAATTTTCTCCTGGGTCACAAGTCTTGTCACAAGCTCCATCACCCTTACCTTCCTGCGATTCGGGAGCGGGGGGAACGCGTAGTTTGAAACCTTAACCGTATGAAACATATATTCCGGGAAGAAAACTTTCTTGGGTTCGACCATCAATTTACCGTCTCGATAAATAATCTTTCCGTCGCACATCACAAGCTTAGGGGAAAAATCATGCGGTGAAGGGATGATCACAATATCCGCCATCTTCCCGGGAGAAAGAGAGCCAATCAGGTGATCCAGGCGGAAGTGTTGCGCCACATTAATGGTGGCCATTTGATAAGCTAAGCCTGGCGAAACCCCAAGCTTCAGCGCTCTCTTCAGCCCGGCATCGAGATAGCCTTCCTCAAGGAATCCTTCAGGGTCGACACCATCGGTGGCGAGGATCAATCTTCTAAAATCGATCTTCTTTCTGAAAATATCCTTAACACCATCCAATTCTTTTCTTATGGACCCTTCCCTGATCATGACCGAGTAGCCGAGTCTCAGTCTTTCCAATACCTCATCTTCGGTGATGGGTTCATGACAGGACGAGACTCCAAAACAGGTGTATGCCTGAAGCTTTCTTCCTCTGGCGCCTGCACTGTGTCCTTCGATGATCTTCCCAAGTCCGAGAGCGATGGAGACAAGTTCTCTCACTCTCTCCCCCTGTCTCCCCTTCAAAAAAATGTTTCCCCAGTAAATCTCTCCGACACCGAGACATTGGGGGTCTTTCAGGAGGGGCAGGAGTTCTTCATTCGTTGGGGCATTGATTTCCTCGGAGGGAGTGAGGCCGCACAAAGGGGGGATGGTGTGATAGAACCTGATCGGTTGCTTCTCTAATCCTTTCACCACATATTCAATACCGTCTTTGCCTACGATCGGCGCGAACTCCATCGTCTCAGTAACCACCGTGGTGGTACCGCCAGGGATGACATGTTTTATGAATTCCTCGATCCCCGACCTGTTACTAATGGTGTGCGTGTGGCCATCGATCAGCCCGGGAAGAAGAACCATACCATCTGTGTCGATGACCAGGGTCTTCTCTCCTTTGCATGGATCAGGGTCAGGACCAACATAGGCGATCATTCCATCCTTAATCCAGATGGACTGTTTCCTAATAAACTCTCTGGTGAAAACATTAAAGATGACACCATTTGTGATAACGGTATCGGGAGGAATATTGCCCAGGGCCACTTCGCTGAGGATGTTTCTCTTTTCCATCTCGCTCATGTATGGTTTCATAACAAAACCCAAAGCTTAGTGTCAAATAATACGATACGGGTAAAATGTATTACTAAATGAATCTTGACTTACTTTATCTAATATGGTATACATTTACAAAAAGTTTTACGGGAGAGTTAAATGGAAACAGCAGTGACTATCAAAGGCCAGGTCGTCATTCCAGCAAAGATCAGGCATCGTTTGGGAATTAAGAAGGGCACCAAGTTCCATGTTGAAGAGCGAAGAGGAGAAATCATCTTCCGCCCCTTAAATAAGGAATATTTTCAAAAGATGAGCGGTATCCTCAAGGGTGGAGGACTTGTTAAGGCATTAGAAGAAACAAGAGCAGAGGATCTTAAGCGGGAGGAGGAGAAAATTGGCCGCCGCAAAGGTTCTCGATAGCTGGGCGCTCCTATGTTACCTTGAGC
>CAZEKS010000226.1:0-4413 GCA_964512795.1 uncultured Syntrophaceae bacterium | reverse complement strand
TGCCCATCCAAAATTCTACTGGTTCGATCCGGGAATAGCACGAGCCGCTGCCGGTATGATTCGTGAACCCGCAGACCGGCTCTGGCAGGGAGCAGCGTTGGAAACCCTGATCTTTCACGAATTGCGCATATACAACGAGATCAGTCGAAAAAAGCGGCCGGTGGCTTATTATCGGACCGCCTCTGGGGTAGAGATCGATTTCATTATTGAATCCAGGAAGCGGCATGCCAGCGCCCCAGCCCATCTTGTTGCCATCGAAGTAAAACGGGGTGAAAAGTGGAATCGGAGCTGGGAATCCGGCCTCAGGGATCTTGCCGGTCAGGAAGGCGTCAAGGCGGATCGTTTGGTCGCCGTCTATACCGGTACCCGGGCATATCATTTCGAAGGTCTTGAGGTCTTGCCGGTTTCCGATTTCCTTCAAAGTCTGTATCAAGGGAAAATTTTCTAACAGGTAGGGCTACCGCCCTTAGATTTCAGTAGCCTGAAGGGGGATAAAAGGAAGAAGTGCTACGCGGCAATACGAGCAGGTCTGGATCGAGACTACAAACCGATGGAAAATGTCTTCAACGGCGTGATTCGGAGGACTTTGCGGAAACGTAGAACCTAATGTCCTTATTAGAAACAGATAGTGATTTTTCCAAAATGATACAAGGCAAAATGCTTAAATTGTTTCATGTAGCAATTTCGTTTCCACCTCAGGTAGAATTGTTTCAATTGAAGCATTTCTAAAAATGAAAGGGAAGTTTTAGGGTCATCCAAAAAAGGCTTCGAAATTCATAAGAAAATTGGGGTAATCCATAAAAAACCATATCTATAATCTCATCCGTGAGCGGGGGTTTACAAAAAGCCTGTTTAATTGTAGGATGATTTGTAGATTGAGAAGAGAGGAGTAATGCATGCCTGAAGGAGAACATACCTTAGCGGTCTTCATCGATTTTGAGAACCTTGCCCTCGGATTCAGAGGCAAGAGGGATAGACGATTTGAGATCCGGAAGGTCTTGGAGCGCCTGGTTGAGAAGGGAAAACTCATTGTAAAAAAGGCCTATGCAGACTGGGCTGATTATGCAGAGTATAAAAAGCCCCTTCATGAGGCGGCCATTGAGCTGATCGAGATTCCAAAACGTGCGATGACCGGAAAGAACTCCGCAGACATCCGGCTTTGTGTGGATGCTCTCGATCTCTGTTATTCCAAAGAGCACATCGACACCTTTGTCATTGTTTCAGGCGACAGCGACTTCTCCCCCCTCGTTTCTAAGTTGAAGGAGAATGGCAAGCGGGTGATCGGACTTGGGATGAAGGAGTCGAGTTCCAATCTTTTAGTCGATAACTGCGACGAATTTATTTATTATGAAGACTTGGAACGACCCCTGGGCATTCCTCCCAAGATCGAGCAGGATCTCCCTGAAAAGAAGAAAGAAGCTTTTCAACTTCTGGTGGACTCCGTGGTAGCCCTCGTCCGTGAGAATAAAGAGGTGCTCTGGTCCTCGATGGTGAAAGAGACGATGAAGCGAAAGAAACCCTCTTTCAATGAATCCTATCATGGCTACCGCACCTTCAGTGACCTCCTGGAAGATGCCAAAAAAGAAGGGGTCATACAGCTAAGAACCGATACCCGGAGCGGGACGTATGTCATCGTCGGATTTGGGAAGGATCAGAAAAAGGATACTACAGAAGAATTAAAGGAGTCAAAAGAACAGAAAGAACGGAAACCCCCGAAACCTCGCTGGCGTTCACGGCCGAGGAAACCAAAACCAAAAACACCTTCACCTCCGCCTGAGCCTCCAGATGTTCCTAATGCTTCGGAAACAGAGCTGGTCTTATAACCCCCCCTCTCCCTCTTTAAAAAAGGAGGGGTGCTATCGTCCAAACTCAGACGATGGCGCTGGACGGTTGTGGAAATTTCGATTTCTTATTCCTATCCTCGCCTTTCTCATCCTGAGCCCTCTTTCAAAGATTTCATTCGCTCAAAAAGACCTCGGCGTACCGGTGAGAGAGGGCATCTGTTGGAGCACCTTCGTAGGCCCTGGAAAGACAGGAGAGAGGGATACCATTTACCTCTCCTTCAGCCAATACAATGCCCCTCTTTCCCTTCTCGCTCTCAATCCCGATACAGGCCAGATCCGGCAATTCAACGGTCCTCTCTCCTCTGAGATGGGTTCGTGGGGATTCACCATCGATCATGAAAATCGTATCTATCTCGGGAGTTATTATTCTGCGCACCTCCTGCGTTTTGATCCGAAGACTGAAAAGTGGGATGATCTCGGGCAGCCTGCTGGAGAGTCTGAGTCTTTCATCTGTAAAATCACAACGGCAAGAGATGGGAAGGTTTGGGGAGGAACTTATCCTTCGGCAAAGCTTTTTTCTTACGATCCAAAAACTGGAGTGAGCGAGAACTTTGGTCGGATGGACCCAGATCAGTTCTACTGTTATCCTACTGCTGGCAATGATGGTTTGATCTATTGTGCCATCCAGTTCGAAAAGATGGACATTGTTGTCTTCGATCCAGAGAAAAAGACCAAAACTTCTCTTATCCCACCAGAAAGCCGAAAACCTGGTCGCATGAGTTTAGCAAAGGGAAGAGATGGAAAGATTTATTCCAAACTCTCGACTTCAGATGAATGGTTCCTCATCGAAGGAGGAGAAAAACTGGTTGAAGTCTCTAAGTCTAATATTCCTTTTGCTCAAAGTGGCCTTCCGGATGGACGAACGTTTAGTCTCATCGATGGGCGCTTCCTCCGAATTGAGAATTCTCTGGCGAAAGAGAAGAAGGAGATACCTCTCCGGTATGAAGCCGCAGGCGCCTATATCTTTGCCGTCAGCACAGGCCCAGATGGCAAAATCTATGGAAGCAGTATGCTTCCACTCCGTCTTTTCGTCTATGATCCTCAAAGTAATTCTCTGGTGAATCTGGGAAAAGTTTCGCATGCAGCAGGTGAAGTTTATTCCATGGGGGCTCATGACGGAAAACTTTATCTCTGCTCCTACCCTGAGGCCAGGCTGTCTATCTACGATCCGAACAAACCGTTGAGATTTGGCGACGACGAGGAGGCCAATCCAAGAGACTTAGGACCCATGGGAGAAGCATTATATCGACCGAGAGCGATGATTACTGGACCTCATGGGAAGGTGTATATCGGAGGTTACCCTGATTACGGACTCCTGGGCGGCGCGATCAGTGTTTATGATCCAAAGCAGAATGAGAGAAGAGCCTATCGCCATATTATCCAAAACCAGAGCATCGCTTCTCTCGCCTATATTGAGAAATTCGATCTCATTGCAGGGGGAAGTTCGATACGGGGTGGAACGGGAACGCATGCTATCGAAAAAGAGGCCAAACTCATGCTTTGGGATCCAAAAGAGGAAAAAAAGATTTTCGAAACTGTCCCTGTTCCTCAAGCCAAGACCATCCTCTCCCTCGCGGTGACGATAGAGGGGTTGCTTTACGGAATCACAGACAATGAAAAGGTCTTTGTCTTTGATCCAGAGAGAAGAGAGGTCAAAAAGATTCTTGATCTTGGATTTAAAGAACCGAGGGAAATCTCTCTCCAACCTGGACCAGACTTAAGGCTATATGGGCTTGCCAAAGAGGCAATCTTTTTTATTGATCCGACAAACAATCAGGTATCTCTTATAACGAAACCTCCTGTCCCAATCCATTCTGGGATGGCAATGCTTGGTAGAAAAATCTATTTTGGGTCAGGTGCAAATCTCTGGGAATTTGAGATTCCCCTCGAATCCGGTAAGCCAGTGGAGTAAAGTCTGTTCTTCCTTAATGCTGCTGGAGGATTTCTTTAAAATCCTTTAACCGCTCTTCCTGTTCTTTCAGCAAATCGTGAGATTCTTTAATGGAGATGGGTTTGAATCGAACTGGATCCCCAGGCTTGAGTTGTGCCACTTTGGGTAAATCCGTCGAGATGACCGTGGCAATCTTTGTATAACCTCCGGTGACCAACTCCGTGAAGATGATGATGGGTTTCCCGTCACCCGGAACCTGAATCGCACCTGAAATCAAGCCCTCTGAAATGATCGACTCCTCCACACTGGATCGTCTCTCGATCTTGGGACCCTCTAATCGAACTCCCATTCGATCGCATTGGGGAGTGACCTGATAGGATGAGGAAGAAAATGTTTGAAAACCTTTTTCTGTAAAGTGGTGATCCTGAGGTCCTGGGATTACCCTGAGAGGGACCTCCTTCTCCAAAGAAGGAATCCAATCCAATGGAAATCGAAGGCCCAACTTATTAAGAGAGGATGGGATATGGAGGGTATGAAGAATATCTCCCCGTCTCAACTTCCTTCCCTCCAAACCACCAAAATTGCCCGAAAGATAGGTTGAACAGCTCCCCATGATTTTTGGAACAACGAACCCTCCACTGACGGCCAGGTAAGCGCGGCATCCTGCTCGGACCTTTT
>CAZEKS010000225.1:0-4424 GCA_964512795.1 uncultured Syntrophaceae bacterium | reverse complement strand
TTTTGGTCATTTGAATTTGGAATTTAGAATTTGTTTAGGATTTGTAATCTGTGATTTGAGATCCAAGGATATAATTAATATTTTCATGAAACCATTGGGATTATAGCTTTTTCTGAGAAGACGATTCCAGCAGAATCCGCCCGTCGGCGGGCATCCCGGGCTTGAGTTCATGATCCTTATTGGAAATATCCACCTTAATCCGGTAGACCAGGGTCACTCTCTCTTTTTCCGTCTGAATCTGTTTGGGTGTAAATTCGGCCTGAGAGGAGATGAAAGAAATCTTCCCTTTGTATTCCTTTTTCGGCCGAAGGTCAGTGGTGACAATCACCTCCTGGCCCCACTTCACCTTGCTGAGGTCCGTCTCCGGGATATATGCCTTCAACCAAACATTTTCGATGTCGGCCATGGTGAGAATGGATGTCCCTGGATTAACGACCTCCCCGATTTCTCCAGATTTGACCAGAACGACTCCGGATATGGGAGAATTGAGGATGGTATAGCTGAGCTGTGTCTCGTTCAGTTTCACAGAGGCCCGGGCTTGTTCCACTTGAGCTCTCGCATCTTCAATATCCTCCTTCCTCGGCCCCTCCTTCACCAGAAGGTAGTTCTCTTCAGCTTTTTGAAAGGATGCCTTGGCAATCTTAAAGGCAGCCTCGGCGTTGTCCGACGTCTCTTTAGGAACAACTTTCTTCTCGAAGAGGAACTTCATCCGTTCGTATTGAGTCTCCTTATTTTCCAGGTCGAACTTAGCCTGGTTAAGGTTGGCCTCTGCCTGTCTTATTTCTTCCGGCCTTGACCCCGCAAGCAATTTGCTCCATCGAGCTTGCGCCGACATCAACGTGGCCCGTGCCACATCAAGACGGTTGCGAAGATCCTCATTATCCAGGTTGGCCAGAACCTTTCCTTGATCCACCCAATCGCCCTCTTCGAAGAAACGGCTGACAATCCTTCCGGAGATTTTGAATCCCACATCGACTTCAGTGGCTTCGATATTTCCGGAGACCTTGATAAAAGCCCCCTCCTCCTCTTTTTCTCTTGTGAAAAGATAATAGAGAAGACCGCCTATGGCAACAGCCATGATAACAATCAGCAAGATCCGTTTCATCTTCCAACCTATCCTAAATATTACGGCACACCATTATAGATTCAATTTTTATCACTGTCAAAACTTTTTCAGGGCAATAGAACCCCCTTGAATTTTCTTATAGTTACGAGTAAGATGGGTTTATAACATGTTAAGATTCAATGACATCCTTGAAAGGCTAACCTCCTATTATCCCAATGCGGATATAGAGCTCCTAAAGAAAGCCTATGTCTTTTCTGCCAAAGTCCATTTAGGGCAGGTCCGCCTCTCCGGAGAACCTTACCTGAATCATCCCTTAGAGGTCGCTGGAATTTTGACTCAACTGAAACTCGATGTGGCGAGTGTGGCGACCGGGCTGCTTCACGATACGATGGAGGATACCTTAACCACCCTCAAGGAAATCCAGGAAAACTTCGGGGAAGAAACTGCTCAGTTGGTGGACGGCCTGACCAAAATCAGCCTAATCTCTCTACGATCCTCTGAAGAACGCCAAGCAGAAAATTTCCGCAAGATGATACTGGCAATGGTGAAGGACATTCGGGTCATCCTGATTAAACTGGCTGACCGCCTCCATAACATGCGAACCCTTCAATATCAATCTCCTGAAAAACAGTCGGAGATCTCTCAAGAAACCCTTGACATCTATGCTCCTCTGGCCGATCGCCTTGGGATCGACTGGATCAAGTCGGAGTTAGAAGATCTGGCCTTTCAATACCTTTATCCTGAAAACTACGACGAGATTCGACGGAAGATCGCAAAAAAGGAGAAGGAGAGAACCCGTTATATTGAAGAGGTGAAGCGTACCTTAATGAAGAAACTTTATGAAAACCACATTGAAGGTGAGGTGACCGGCCGATTAAAACAGATCTACAGCATCTACTTGAAAATGAAAGAACAGAACATCGATTTTGATCAGGTCTATGACATTACCGCTTTCCGGGTCATCGTCCATTCCATCAAAGAATGCTATGACGTGCTGGGCATCATCCACTCCATCTGGAAACCTATCCCCGGGAAATTCAAGGATTACGTCGGCCTCCCCAAAGAGAATATGTACCAATCCCTTCATACCACAGTGATCGGACCTTATGGAGAGCGAATCGAGATCCAGATCCGAACACATGAAATGCATAAGATTTCCGAGGAAGGCATTGCCGCCCATTGGAAATACAAAGGGGGAAAAGTGGTTGAAGAGGCGGAGGACAAACGTTTCACCTGGCTGAGACAACTACTGGAATGGCAGCGAGACCTGAAGGATAATCGAGAATTTATTGAAAGTGTCAAGGTGGATCTCTTCCCGAATGAAGTCTACATCTTCACCCCAAAAGGCGAGGTCAAGCAGTTCCCCGTTGGTTCAACCCCTATCGATTTTGCTTACAGCATCCACTCCGACATCGGGAATCATTGTGTGGGGGCGAAGGTGAACGGCAAGATCGTCCCTCTGAGATATGAACTGCGAAGCGGGGATACCATCGAAATCCTCACCTCCCCCAATCAGAAACCGAGCAAGGATTGGCTTAAGCTGGTCAAGACCTCACGGGCCAAAGCAAAAATTCGCCAATGGTTTACAGCAGAAGAGAGGGAAAAATCGATCACCCTCGGAAAAGAAATCCTCGAGAAAGAACTTCGAAAATATGACCTCCAGCAGGCTAAACTGATGAAGTCAGGCGAATTGGCCAAGGTGGCCAATGAATTCAGTTACCAGGGAGTCGAGGACCTCATTGCGGCGGTGGGTTACGGGAAGGTCACCGCCAATCAGGTCATTGGGAAGATCCTTCCCCAGGAAAAATTGGACCAACAGAAAGAAGAACTACAAGAGGGACGCCTTAAGCACCTCATTCAAAAAATCACCCGCGGACCCAAGGACGCCCTTTTGATCAAGGGGATTGATAATGTGATGGTCCGCTATGCAGGGTGTTGCAATCCCGTTCCCGGAGATAAAGTGGTGGGATTCATCACTCGAGGCAGAGGAGTAACCATTCATACTGCAGATTGCCAGAATGCGATGGATGACGATCCTCACCGCAAGGTCGAGGTGGAGTGGGATTCGACGAAGGAATACAGTTATCCCGTACCGATCCGAATCTATTCTGAGGATAAAAAAGGACTGCTGGGTGAGATCAGCAACTCCATTTCCTCCAACGGAGCCAACATCAGGAATGCCAGGGTGGATACAACAGAGGATAAAAAAGCTGTCAGCACTTTCGAGGTGGAGATTCGAGATTTAAACCATCTCAACAAGGTGATCAGGGCTCTCGGAAAGATTAAGGGGGTCCGTCAGGTAGAAAGAATGAAGGTGGAGGCACCGACCGAACCCTAATCCCCTCACTTCGCTTTGTGCAAAGCCTAAATCACAAATTCCAAATCACAAATCCCAAACAATCTCCAAACGCCAATTAAAAAATGACCGAAACTATTCTGTTTGGAAAATTGAATATTGGAGCTTATTTGTTATTTGGCCTGCCTGCGCGAAGCCGCTTCGGCGAAGGCAGGTGCCTGGAATTTGGTGCTTAAGCAGATGGAGAGACCTATCAGCCAGATATTCTTAAGACTCTGATATTGTGCCTGAATCCAATTCGCGAAATTAGGCGGCTTTGGTGATCAACCCTGAGCGAAGGCATCGGGAACAGACCTTCATTCGAAAGGTCCTCCCTCCCTTGAGGGTTTTTATTTTATGAAGGTTGGGGTACCAGACTCTTCGGGTCTTGTTATTGGCATGGCTTACATTATGTCCAAAAACCGGCCCTTTTCCACAGATGTCACATACTTTTGCCATGGCTGAACCTCAAAATCAAATTTAAATTAGATTAACCCAACTTGGTAAAAATTGCAAGAAGAGTCTGCAAGAAATTCGTCATTCTTTAACTAATTCACCGATTGATAATAGACCATCTTTCTTCTCTCAACAGGGAATCTCAAGAAGATATATGTCTTTGTTTTCTTTTCGTCGGCTCCCATCTTCATTGTCCCTTGGTTGCGCAGCACCACTTCTTTAACAAAACGAAGGATGAGATCCGATGCCTCTTCTTTTTGGAGGGCGGCTATTTCCAATACCGGTTCCCTCGGTCTTTGGTGCCCCGGAAAAACCACCGAGATCTCGATATATTTTCCATCCTTCTTAAATAAGCTTTCAACCTCGCTGGCCTCCTTCTCCAGGATGAAAGATCTCGTTGAAAGGCCAAGGTTCCAGTTGGGAGGCGTCAAGGCCAGGGCATATTGAAGAACAGACCCTAGGATATACTTCAACTGTTCATCAGGGACAATGGTTTCGGGAAGATCCTTTTCTAATTTTTTAAGTACCTTGATTCCCTTCTCTTCCAATTTAGCCTGATGTTTCTTC
>CAZEKS010000224.1:0-4446 GCA_964512795.1 uncultured Syntrophaceae bacterium | reverse complement strand
CATTACAGGGGATATCACCCAGGTGGACCTTCCAGAAAATAAAGTCTCGGGGTTGGTCGAAATCCAGGGCATTCTCAAAGGCATCGAAGGGATTGAATTTGTCTATTTCTCGGACAGGGATGTCGTCAGGCATCCCCTTGTTCAGGAGATTATCAAGGCCTACGAAAGAGCAGACGAAAGGCGACACCGCCCCAAGAACTCTCTTTAACGAACCATGATGAAAACATCTATAAAAAAATTCATTCTTGGCCTTCCCTTTCTAAAAACGACCAATGACCTGAGAGATCGCACATGGCTGGAGAGGATCAAAACCCCCTCCTATCAGAAATGGTTTATCGGCCTCGGAATGGCTATTCTTCTCAGCCTCCTTCTCTCTCCGAGCCTGACCCTCCGTCTAAAAGATTACAAAGTGGGAGACATCGCGACCAAGGAAATCAAATCCAATCAGGTTCTTCTGGTCGAGGATGAAAAGCCAACTCAAGAAAAGCGGAACGAGGCGGAAAGATCTGTGCTCTCCGTCTATGACTATGATCCGTCTATCTTCAGCGATGCGGAGAATCGAATCCGATCTACCTTTGCCTCATTGTCCGCCTCTTTCCAGAAAAGGGAGAGAGAAATGGATCAAAATGCTCTAAGGAAAAAAGAATGGGATTCCTCCCTGAACCTTCCCCTCGCGCAGAGGGAATGGCATATCTTGGAAAAAGAACACTTCAATCCCGCCGTCGGAGAGACCGCCTTGAAATGGATCGCTCCCATCCTGAGAAAAGGGGTTGTCAATGATAAAGAATTTCTTGACTCAGACGCGGAGAAAGGAATCGTCATCCGGAATATCCAGACCCGTGAGGACAGAAGGCCTTTTCCTCCTTTCACCTTTTTAGATTTAAAGGAGGCAAGGGCAAAGCTCCGGGCTCAGGCGGATCTCCCTTCCCCTGGTCTCGGGAAAGAATTATCCCCCATCGCTTTAAAGATCGCTGAACACTTTCTGAGGCCCAACCTCACCTTCAATAAAGATGAGACCCAAGAGCGGAAGATCAAAGCAAAGGAAAAGGTCAACCCCGTCTATTTTCAAATCAAAAGAGGAGAGGTCATTCTGAGGGCCGGGGATCGGGTTCATGAAGAGCATCTTTTAATCATCCGGGCCATTAGGAAGGCACAGGAGAAAACTCAGCTCCTGGTCATCCTCATCGGGATGGGCCTTCTGACGTTCCTCATCTTAGCGAGTCTCTATCAATTCTCTACGCAAAATATCCGAAAGACCGCCCTTTCCCAGAAAGATCTCCTTTTTTCCTCCATGGCTTTGCTTGGGATCATTGCCTTCCTCAAACTCTTCCAGCTGACCACGGATGTTCTGGGAGGAGAATTTTTCTCCATCCCTTCTTCTTCTTACCTTTATCTCTTTCCAATCACCATGGGTGCGATGCTTGTTCGGATTGTCCTCAACTCAGAGGTAGCCATTGTCTTCTCCCTCCTGGCCAGTTATTTCTCTGCCGCTTCAATGGGGAATCAACTCTTCTACTTCATCTTCGCCTTTGTGGGAAGCGTGATTGGCGCTCATAAGGTGGCACGGTGCGAACAGAGGAACATCCTGATCAAGGCTGGAATCACTGTGGGGGGGATCAATACCTTAATGATCCTCTCTTACAATCTGATTTCAGGGAATCCTTTTAAAATGACCCTTCTCTCTGATCTGTTGATGGGTTTTTTAGGGGGTACCCTTGCTTCAGTCCTTGTCCTGGGAATTGTTCCCATTGTGGAAATTGTTTTCGGTTACACCACAGATATCAAACTGCTCGAATTGGCCAATATGGACCATCCCATCCTCAAAGACTTGATTCTTCAGGCCCCCGGTACCTATCACCACAGCATCATTGTCGGGAGCCTGGTGGAGGCGGCTGCCAAATCCATTGCAGCCAACCCGTTGTTGTCGAGGGTCAGCGCTTATTATCATGACACTGGAAAGTTGAAAAAACCTCTTTATTTTATTGAAAACGTAGGAGGGGAAGATAATAAACACGATCATCTCGCTCCTACCATGTCGAGCCTCATCCTCATTTCGCATGTGAAGGACGGTGTAGAGATGGCCCGTGAGAATCGTCTGGGGGAGCGCATCGGCCACATCATCCAACAGCATCACGGGACGAGTCTGATCTCCTACTTCTACCAAAAGGCCAAGGAAAAAGAGAATCCAGAGATGGAGTCGGTCAACGAGAAAGATTTTCGTTATCCCGGTCCCAAGCCCCAGACCAAAGAGGCAGGGATCGTCATGTTAGCCGATTCGGTAGAGGCCGCCTCTCGCGCCCTCACCGATCCCACGCCTTCTCGAATCAAAAGCCTGGTTCAACGGGTGACGAACAACATCTTCTTGGATGGACAGATGGAAGAGTGTGAATTGACCCTTAAGGATCTACAAAAAATCCAGGAGAGTTTTAATCGAATTTTGACGGCCATCTTTCACCAGAGGATTGATTATCCCCCTTCAACAGACTCAGAATCACCTAAGAAGAGAAACGATGAAGATCTGGATTCGAAATCGGCAAAAACATATCCCCTTAGACCTAAGAAAAATAAGAAGGGTGGCCCGAAGGATATTGACTGAGTTGGGGCTTCTTGAGGCCGAACTCAGCCTTCTATTGGTCAATGATCTCCAGATTCAAGCATTGAATCGGCAATACCTCCGTCGGGATAAACCAACCAATGTCCTGGCCTTCCCCATGAGAAAGGGAGAGTTTCCCACCCTCCATCCCCATCTCCTCGGTGACTTGGTGATTTCCGTTGAGACGGCCGAGCGTCAATCGAACCGTTTCGGCCTTGATGAAATGGAAATGGTGATCCTTCTGATGGTCCATGGCATCCTACACTTGATTGGCTACGAGCATGAGGAGACGAAAAAAGGGGCCAGAGAAATGACCCTCAAACAGAAGGAACTCTTCAACATGGTTTTAGAAAAGTGAAAGTGGCCAGTGCAAAATGCAAAATTAACAATGTAAAATTAGCATTGAATAACTCCACCGTCTGATTTTCAATTTTTTCATTCTTTCTCTTTCTAAATTTGCAATGCCTGAGATTTCGCACCTACAACGTTCGAAATGTGCCGATCATCTGTTGCTATCGAATTTGAAGAAATCGAATGCATTGCGTTCGATTTCTGACTGAAAAATTCAGTCAGAAGGTTTAGGGATTAAAATAGAATGTATTCCTATCTTCTATTTTCAAATGAACGCTATGCGCTTTGCGCTCTGTTCCATGCGGTGTTCAATTTGGAATGGCCAACTTTTTTATGGATGTCCCTCACTTTCCAACTGCCTGAATTAATGACGAATGAAGATGTGACCCCTGAGCTTTTTCCCTGATGGGCAAGGTTTTTTGCCGCGTCCCTTACTTCCGTCGTTCAACTGAAGATAGATAGGTGAATTGCCTAACAGCACTAATTGAAGATCCAGAGTTTTCGGAGGCGCTCAAAGCGTTTAAGGAAAGCCAGCTCTTCAGAGGTCAACAAAGCAGGAGCGATTCTCTTTTTCAGTTTTAGCAATCCCCCGTCATCCACCCGCCTGAGGAGAGGAAAAAGATAATGCCGGAGGAATCCTTTTTCTTTAAAAGCAAAACTGCTATTGAAGTCGATGAGAAAAGGTTCTTCTCTTTCAGAAAGAAGGATGTTCCCTTTGTGTCTCAAATCCAGGTGAACCACTCCCCTGGCATGGACCTCCCTGAGCACTTGTTCTAAGTCAGAGAAAAAAGAAGAAGGGAGAGGCTCTCCTCTGAGAATGGGTCTTCCGGGAATAAACTCCATGGCAAAAGCAAAGCGGTCAACCCGCTCGACAGGCCGGGGAATGCCTTTTATGCCTGTGAGCCGGGAATAGATCTTCCATTCTTTATGGATCAGCCAAAGTCCTAACGTCCATCGCAAAAAAAAATTTTTCCTCCCGACATCCTTTATCATCAAGGATCGACCCTCCACCTCTACCTGATTCAAATCGGGCTTCCCAAAATTCCCTTTGGTAAGGCAGATTGATTTCCTCTTAATCTCTTCCCTTGTCATTAGTATTTCGCCATGCGCCATGCTCTACGCTCTATGCGCCCTGCCTCAAAAGAAGAGACTCCAATAGGGCCGGCTTAGGACCAGCAGGATTCCGGCAAGGACGATTACGAGAATCCCCTCCTCACTGTTTTCGATAAAGCATTTGAATTGCCAGGAGATTTTTTCATCCGAATAGGGAGTCCATCGGGGAAGGTATTCTGGAACCTTCTCATCATAATCTTCAAATCGACTCCCAAAAATCTTCCTCAACCGATCTCCTTCCACCCTCTTTTTATAGGGGATGTAATGAAAACAGAACATAAAAAAGGCCGCCGCCAAAAGGTAAATATTTTCCGATAGAATACAAAAACCAGCCGTAATGAAAATCGAACCGATGTAGAGGGGATTCTTGACATAAGCGTAAGGGCCTG
>CAZEKS010000223.1:1643-4500 GCA_964512795.1 uncultured Syntrophaceae bacterium | reverse complement strand
CCCTTTAAAATCCTTTGTATTGTGAGTCACAATTAGCTTTGTCCCAGAAGCAATGGCTAATTCCAACAAATGATCATCTTTGGGGTCGGGGAGACGAGGACGCCAAAGATAATATATCTTTTGGTGTTCGCTTTGCATGCAAAAATAATCCAAAATCTTTTCAATTTCTTGATTCGATAAGCCCAAAATTGCTTGATTTCTCTTTAGGATGTCCTCATATTCAAATAGTAATGTGGTTGATATCACTATTTGAAGCTTACCTTCTTCTATTGCCTTTAAAACCCTAAAAGAAGCGCCTTTCGATGAGTAAAGGCCCGCATAGAGCACATTAGTATCCAGAACGATCCTCATTATCTTCCAGGACATATCAATAATACTATATACGGTATCACGAATATTGTCAAGAAATAACGCTTATTGATTTTTCCAGGCTGATGAGCAGTCGAGCTCACCAGGGCGTTTTTATTCACTTCCAGTGAAATGTCAATATTTAAGTCTGACACCAAGTTCATGACCAAACCTTTCGGCGTCTTTAAAGGCTCCCATTCATCCTATTGGAATATACACCTCTTTTAAACTTTTTGGAAGTATGAATTTTAAGATGGAATCTCCCAGGCCTTCTTTAAAACATCTCTTCATTGACCGGCTCAGATTTATTGAGTAGAACCCACCCAAAAGCAGGGAAATACTTCCTTGCTCTTGCGGACAAGGAGGAAAAAATTTTAGACTATATTTATTTTGAAGCGATGGGCCCGGAGGCGGATTAAGACAGAGGTAGAATATCAATAATGGTGCATCGGCATTTACTGCCGACGAGGAAGCGTTCGCCCCCAATGTATGGGGGCGGTACAGATACGGAGTTTTCATCCCTTGATTCAGATCTACATTGCGAGGCATGGGGAGACCACATGGAATGTGGAAGGAAGAATTCAGGGCCGAAGCGATCCTGACCTGAGTCCCATGGGCCATGCCCAGAGCCGGGGATTGCTCGAGCAGCTCAAAGATCGCCCCCTCTCTGCCATCTATACCAGTACTTTAAAGAGATCCTTTCTCACCGCCCAACCGATTGCAAACCACTTCGGTCTTGCCATTCAACGACAACCGGAGTTGAATGAAATCGCCTTCGGTATTCTCGAAGGGAAGCAGATCCTTGATTTTGACGAAGAGGTAAAGAGCGAATGGGAAAGGTTCAAGGAGAACCGTTTCGGCTACCATATCCCGGAGGCAGAAAATTATACGGATGTCCTTAACCGAATCAGGCCCTTTGCGGAGAAGATCCTTCAGACCCATCAAGGGGAGGAGATCTTAATCGTGGGTCACAGGGTCGTCAATCAAATGCTGATCGGGGTTCTCACGAATTATCCACCGGAGGAGATGTTGAAGATGCAGCAGAGCAACGGCTGCTTTTATCTGATCAAAAAAAATGGTGAAACCAAGGTCTTTCACACCATCCATGGTGAGGTGAGGGAAGGGTTTTTTTCCGAGAGCCCAATAAACATGACAGTCGCATTAGGCAGACCCGGCGGGAACACTTCCAAAGCCTTGTAATGCGGGTTTTATTAGAATTTAGAGGGTTGTTGAGGACATCACCAAGAGTGAAGTTCATCTGAGTCGATGAACCCTGGTGCTTGGCTTTCAAAAGGTTCCGCTACAAGGCTTTCTCAGTGTCCCCACCGAGTCTGTTTTGGTGTTTTTCTGGAACGCTGAGGTAAAAGACAGTTTGAGGAGACAAGAAGAGGACATGAGTACTCAAAAGGTTCAATGGAAGGTTCGTTGTGTGATCTACGACTGCGATGGGGTTCTCTTCGATTCCTTTGAGGCCAACACAAAACTGTATAACGATCTCTGTGCCTTGGTGGGGAGAGGCCCTCTGAGGGAAGAAGAAATGCAATACGTTCACATTCACACCGTCTTTGAAGCGATCCACTTCCTTTTTGGGAAAGAAAACGATTTGGAAAAGAAGGCATTAGAAATTTTAAGAGAGAAACAGGTCGATTTGAGAAATTACATTGTCTATTTAAAGATGGAGCCCCACCTATTTCAAATTTTGGAAAAACTGAAAGAAAAAGGGATACTCCGTGTCATTAATACCAACCGGACGACATCGATGGAACATATCATGGAAAGGTTTAACCTCCGGCCTTATTTCGAGATGGTGGTGACAGCCCTCCATGTCAAAAACCCCAAACCTCATCCTGAATCGATCGAAAAGATCATCGAAGCTTTTCAATTGAAGAAGGAAGAGACTGTTTTTATAGGAGATTCTGAGGTGGATAAACAGACGGCTGAATCTTCAGGCGTGAGATTTGTTGCCTACAAAAATAGAGAGATTGCCAATGACCTTTTTATCGAGGACCATCTCGACCTCCTAAATCTGATTTCAAATCATTAGGACATTCGAAAATAGCCCCGACCCTATCGGGGAGGGTTTACCTTTTGGAAAGGTTTTATGTGACTGTAAGGTAAACATAGAAGAAATCCCCTCATACATAAATACTGTATTTCCTGACAAAAAATACCTTTTCCACCCCATTCACAAATAAGGCTATTTCAGCTAAGAAAAGTCTAAGAATCATTACATTATTGTGAGAAGTAATTGGTCATAACTTTGTTCGGGGAATTATTGAAATAAGGAGGTGGAGGTAATGGTAAGAAGGATAGGAGCAAAGGAGAGTAAGACAAAAGAGAAGGTTCTGACGAGAAAGGTTCTATTTGAGTTTCTCTCACCGGAGGCAAAGGAGGTTCACATAGCGGGGGAGTTCAATCGTTGGGATACCCATGCCAACACAATGAAAAGGGATAAGGATGGCATATGGCGAACCACCCTTTCCCTGAAGCCGGGGAGATATGAGTATCG
>CAZEKS010000223.1:0-1543 GCA_964512795.1 uncultured Syntrophaceae bacterium | reverse complement strand
ATCGCCGGTATTGGCGATGAGGGATTGTATTGTCTTAAGATCGAAATTCTGCAAGTCAATTTGGGATTTCTGTGCAACCAGGAATGTGGTCACTGTCACCTCGAGGCATCCCCCCAACGAAGGGAGATCATGGAGTGGCCTACCATGCAACTGGTCGTGGAGGCATCTAAACGTGTGCATTGTAAGCTTATTGATCTAACCGGAGGAGCCCCCGAGCTCAATCCGCATTTCCGTCGTTTTGTAAAAGCCCTCTGCCAGGAAGGTCATCGGGTCCAGGTCAGAACGAACCTGACAGTGCTCTCGGAACCGGGGATGGAGGAGTTGCCCGAGTTCTTTCGAAAACATCAAATTCAGCTCGTGGCTTCCATGCCGTGTTACCTTGAAGAAAACGTATGCGCTCAGCGGGGTAAGGGAGTCTATGAGAGAAGTATAGCAGCCATCAAGCGACTGAACGCCCTGGGCTATGGATCTAACCCGGAGTTGACCCTGAACCTTGTCTACAATCCTGGAGGGCCGTTTCTCCCGCCTCCACAATTGGTTCTTGAAGAAGATTACCGGCGCGAGCTGGGTCAGCGTTTTGGCATCACTTTTACTCGCCTTCTCACAATCACCAATATGCCACTCGGAAGATTTCGAACAGAACTGATCCGGAAGAAGGAGGAGGAGAATTATCTGCGACTTCTCCGAGAATCCTTCAATCCCCAAACGGTTACGGAATTGATGTGCCGCCATCAACTCAACGTGGGCTGGGATGGCACTCTTTATGACTGCGATTTCAACCTGGCGCTTGGCCTTTCGGTGAACCACGGGGCTCCCGATCACATCCAATCTTTCAGATTAGAAGATTTGTGGAAGCGCAGGATTGTCACCGGAGAACATTGTTTTGCTTGCACCGCAGGATTTGGGTCATCCTGTGGTGGGGCGCTGGTATGAATTGGAAGCGATAGGAGGAAATAACGATGCAGCCGATCCCGGTGGTTCTGCCGCACGATGTTCACAATGAAGTATTAGTTTCCAATGTCCATCCGACCGATTGGCAAAACCCAGAACCTGCACCTCGTTATAACTTGGTGGTGATTGGAGCCGGAACAGCTGGATTGGTCACGGCTGCGGGCGCAGCAGGATTAGGAGCAAAGGTTGCGCTTGTGGAGCGGCGCCTTCTGGGAGGCGATTGTCTCAATGTGGGTTGTGTACCCTCGAAATGCATGATTCGATCCTCCCGGGTTGTGGCTGATCTTCGTGACGCTAACCAGTTTGGCATTCGGATTCCAGAGGGCATGGAAGTGGATTTCCCTGCTGTGATGGAGCGCATGAGAAGGCTTCGAGCTCGGATCAGCGCTCATGATTCGGTCAGGCGGTTTAATGATCTGGGAGTCGATGTGTTCCTGGGAGAAGGGCATTTTTCGGGAGCGGATACCGTGGAGGTTGCCGGGAAGACCCTTCGTTTTAAAAAGGCTGTGATTGCCACTGGCACCCGTCCAGTGCATCCCACCATCGAAGGATTAGCGGAAGCCGGCTTTCTCACCAATGAGACCGTCTTCTC
>CAZEKS010000222.1:0-4504 GCA_964512795.1 uncultured Syntrophaceae bacterium | reverse complement strand
GTTCCTTTTTGGCACACGACTCAATGGCCTCCAATGGAACTCCCGCCGCAATGGAAATGATCAATTTTGAGAAGTCAAGATATTTGGCGATCTCATCAACGACGGGTTTCATAATCTGTGGTTTTACCGCCAAGACAATAATATCCGATTGTTTCACCACTTCTGTATTATGAGGGGTCCCTTTCACCCCATATTTCTCTCGTATCATCTTCAGTTTTTCAGGCCGCACATCTGAACACAAGATTTGTTCAGGTCGACAAAGACGCCCATGTAAAAGCCCATTGACTAAGGCTTCTCCCATATTCCCGGATCCAACAAAACCCACCTGTTTATTCTTCAGCATCGGTTCTCCTCCTCCGCCCCCCTTCCCTCTTTTCAATTGGAGAAGGTTGGGACATGGTATGCGGTTAGAGTTTTTTCAAATCATTAGAAGGTTTCATAAAGAATTACTATCCTAACATAGCATAAGATGTCAATGGAGAAAACCTTAACGATCAAAAGGTTTTTGTAGCAAATTAATAAGGAGTTGTGATAAATATGAATCTGGAATTGAAATTTTAAAGAAACAAAAGAGGAGTTGATCATGTTTAAAAACATTCTATTTTGTACTGACTTCTCTGAGGACTCCCATTGGGCCTTCACCTATGCCCACGATCTGGCTAAAACTTATAAAGCCAAACTCCTGATATTCCATGTGACCCCCGAGCCAGTTCATCCTGAGCAACTCTCGCTCTACCTGGCCCCGGAAAAACTGGAGGAATTAAGAGTTTCTCAGAAGAAGGAAATCGATCGACAAGTAAGAACCCATTACGTGGAAAAAATGGGACGGTTTAAGAATTATCAAATCGTCTTTAAAGAAGGGGAACCTTTCGCCGAGATCATCCAGAGGGCGAAGAAGGATTCCGTTGACCTCATTGTGATGGGCACCCACGGAAGGACAGGCTTGGATCATGTCCTCTTCGGGAGCACGGCTGAGAAGGTGGTGAGGAAATCCCCAGCCCTGCGCTGACCATCAGGCTCCCTGGAAGGCGATTTTCTATGCCTTAAGAATGAGAAATTCGAAATCCGAATATCGAAATTCTAAACAAATCCCAAATCCAAATGATCAAATTTTCAAATACCATTTGTTTTTTCGTTTTGAATTTTGGATTTTTATCATTTAGAATTGTTTCGGATTTCGCCTGCCTTCGCCCCGCAAGGCGGGGCTACGCGCAGGCAGGTGCTTCAAATTTAGAGTTTTATCGCTACGCAAAGTTTCATTTACAAGAGCCCAAGCTTTTGTTATAAGAATTCTGAAATTGAGGGGATCATGTTCCGATATATCGTCATCGAAGGTCCGATCGGTGTAGGAAAAACAAGTCTGGCGAAACTTTTGGCAAAGGAGTTCAATGCCCGATGTATTTTGGAAAAGGCGGAGGATAACCCCTTCCTCTCCCATTTTTATGAGGACCCTAAAAAATACGCCTTTCAAACCCAGATCTTCTTTCTGCTGAATCGTTTCCAACAGCAGAAGGAGATCGCCCAACTCGATCTGTTCAACCAAATCACCTTTTGTGATTACCTCTTTGATAAAGACCGGATATTCGCTTCCATCAATTTAGATGACCATGAGCTTGCCCTTTACGAACAGGTCTTTCACCTTCTCAATGGACAGATCTCTTCCCCGGACCTGCTTATCTTCTTGCAGGCGAAACCCGAGGCATTGCTTCATCGGATCAAATCGAGAAATGTCTCTTATGAGAAGACGATTCACTTAGACTATCTTAAGACGTTGATCGAAGCCTATAATTATTATTTTTTCCACTATGATCAAACTCCGCTTTTAGTCGTCGATACGAGCGAGATTGATTTCGTAAACCGAAAAGAAGATCTTGACCAATTGCTTCGAGAGATCAAGCAGATGAAAAAGGGGACATGGTATTTCATTCCGATGAGGTCTAAATAATCTGTCGCGGTCTGAAAAAAATGGAAGTGATCAAGACGATCGAAGCGATGAAAGAATTTTCTTCCCAAGCCAGACGGGCCGGGAAGACCATCGTCCTTGTTCCCACAATGGGTTTTTTTCACGAGGGCCATCTCCGCCTCATGCGAGAGGGTCGAAGACGGGGGGATCTTCTGATCATCAGCCTCTTTGTCAATCCTACCCAATTTGGCCCGAACGAAGATTTCAAAAGTTACCCAAGAGATTTTGAAAGGGACAGAAAGATGGCAGAGGAGGTGGGGGTCGATGTCCTTTTCGCTCCAGAGGCAAGTGACATGTATCCCCCAAATCACCAGACCATCGTTCGCGTGGAAAGGGTGACCCAGAACCTCTGCGGGAGGTCGAGACCGATCCACTTCCAGGGGGTCACCACCGTTGTCATGATGCTTTTCGAAATCGTGATGCCCCATGTGGCGATCTTCGGGGAAAAAGATTATCAACAACTGGTCACGATTCAACAGATGACCAGAGATCTTCATATGAATGTGGAGGTGGTGGGACTGCCGACCGTTCGGGAGGCGGACGGTTTGGCCATGAGTTCTCGAAACACCTACCTCATGCCCGAGGAGAGGAAAGCCGCACTGTCTCTTTATCGTTCACTGCAAAAGGCAAAAGAACTCCTCCAAAAGGGCGAGAGAAAAGCAGATCGAATCCTTCATGAGGTGAAAGGGGTCCTTCAATCCGAACCCTTGATCAAAATGGACTATGTCCAAGTCTGTGATGCCCATACGTTACAGGGCGTGGACAGGATAGAAGGGGATGTGGTCGTCGCCTTAGCCGCTTATCTGGGCAAGACAAGATTGATTGATAATCTCGTCTATCGAACTCTAACCTAACCAAGCCGGAGCCCGACAGGTTTTACAGTCACAAATTCCAAATATCAAATTCCAACTCTCAATTTCAAGCCCCCCTCACCCTTCCCCTCTCCCCCATGGGGAGAGGGCGGGGGTGAGGGGATCAGCTCTCTGTAGAGGGTTTTTCTACAACCTCTTTTGGCATTTCTTTTGGTGTCTCTTTTGCCGGTCTCTTCTCCGGCTTTTTCTTCTCATTTTCTTTTACGCTGCCAACGGGCGGCCCCAAAAGCCCTTTGGCCCGAAGCCTCCTTCTTTCCTTGCTCCGCTTCCTTCTCCTCGCCAGTTCCCGATCCTTTTCTCGCCTTGGCATAATGCCCTCCTCTTTCGTAGTTTTGAGTTCGGAGTTTAAACATGAATTACTCCGAACTAATCACTCCTAACTATTTAATTTGTACAAATGGGCAATCGACACAGATGGCGGATCTCTTCCATCGCTCGATGGGTCAGGGGAACAGCATCGGATTCCCTCTCTGCAAAGAGAGGAGAACCAATGCATACTTCCACCCGCCTTCTCCATCCCGATCTCTCTCCATACCGAATGCCTACAGGAATAAAGGGAATGAGATATCCCAGTTCCGATTGGAATCTTAAAATCATCTGAAGGAGCCGACTTTTTCCTGAACCCACTTCATTTCGGAAGTAAGTTCCTTCCGGAAAGATGACGATCTTCTCGCCGGCTCTCAACAAAGAGACAAGCGTTTTAAAAGAGTCTAAGGTTCGAATGGATTGTTTCCGATCCACAGGGAGGCCGCCCAAAAGGAAGAGGTAATTTCGAACCAACGGATATTTGAAGAGTTCTCTCTTGGCCACAAAGTAAAGCAGCGGCTCGAAGGCAAGACTGATGATCGGGATATCGGTCCAGTATTGATGTTTGGGAAGAATGATCATCGGCCCCCGGTCAGGAAGCGTCATTTTCCACTCGGTCTCGATCCGATAAAAAAAGGAAAAGACCAGACGGGCAATATTTTTCGTAGTGAAATAGGTGAAATAATTTCGTCTCATCATTCTTCAGGCCTATCGTTCAATGGTTAGGGAAAAGATGCCGCAAAACCATTTTCATCGTTGTTCAGTGATGCTTCAATCAAGGAAAATTAGTAGGCATCCAAAAGGTCTTCTTTCGGTATTTCCGGAGGCACTCCTGACTTCATCCATGCCTCCTTCGCCTTTTTGGCAGCACTCATTCCCGCTCTCAACGCATCGCGGTTCAATTTCTCTGTGCCCTTGGGCACCCGTGCCAAGACAGCGGATTCGATGGCTTTTGCAGAGACGACAGGAGTTAGCTGAGACAGGGCTCCCAGGGCGATGATGTTGGCGACAACCTCCCTTTTGAACTTTTCTCTGGCAATGCGCGTAAAGGGGATTTGAAAGGCTTTTGGAGTGGGAACCTGGGTGACGAACGTGGAATCCACAATGAGCAAACCCTCCGGCTTGAGATCTGGGTAAAACTCGTCGCAAGATTTTTGGTTCATCGCCAGGAGGAGATCAACGCTCATGGCTTTGGGGTAATCGATTTCCTCATCGCTGACGATGACTTCCGATTTGCTGGATCCCCCTCTCGCCTCCGGCCCATAGCTCTGAGTCTGTGCAACATATTCTCCGTCATAAATTCCAATCGCTTCGGCTAAGATGATCCCCATCAGAATCAATCCCTGGCCTCCGGAACCGCTCA